>CAYPMS010000007.1:0-66401 GCA_964411655.1 uncultured Fibrobacter sp. | reverse complement strand
GACCGACTCCGGTCAACGCAAAAGGAAGAGCGACTAACCATAATAAGGGCTGATAAGCTTTTAAATACATTATCTGCCGCTCAAACCAGGTAACAGTAGATTTCACCGTTTCGATAAGATCATCGGTATGCACTATACAGGGTGGGACTACTACTGCTTTTTTACGGTTTTTCATGACAATCTGGGAGAGACTCATGTCATCCACCGCAGCATTGGACCATTTTTCCCTGACCCCAAGCTCATCAAAATCCTTTCGGCGAATCGCCATAGATCCGCCCCATAACCCTACTCCACCAATAAAACAGGCTACGCTGAATAATACATACATGTATACATTCACATAAGAATGGGTGAGTTCTCCAGTGGTTCCCTTTTTAGCATGTAACCACCGAAAACCGCTGGTAGCTGTTATCTTTGGTGATGCCAGAGGAAGGGTAAGCTCCTTTAACCAGTGGGGTGATGGCCTGATGTCGGAATCGGCAAAGACCAGTATGTCAGGATTGTCGATCAGTTTTAATGCCGCAAGAAGGTTGTGATTTTTCTGAGCACAGCTTTTGGCTAAGCCGGCAATGGCCAGTTTAACATTTGCCTTGCCACGAATTATTGATCGGATCACAGGAACCGCTGGATCTGTTTCACTTTCAGTAACAAAAATCACTTCATAATTGGGGTGATCCAACTCGAAAAAACCTTTGAGATTGTTTTCCAGATCTTTAGGTAAGCCTTTGCATGGAATGATAATGGAACATCGCTGATTAGAATTGTCGCCATATTTTGGACGCATAACCCGATCATACCAGAATCGCTGATAGAATACGGTAAAAAGTGTCGCTAACATGTCTCCCACTGCAAACGCTACTGCAATATAAAAGAGCGTTCTGGTGATGACCGATGTACCTAAAAATTGTTCAAAAGACATTAATCTCCCCTCTTTTTATATAAGTTGAGAAAATACAAACATTCTCTATTCGTTGCAATAGATGAGTAAGACTGCAGAAAACAGGTAATGAAGAAAAAAAAGCAATCGGATGGGACTGGTTCTGCTTTCTTGATCAGATTAACAATTTTCATTTCTTCTATTTACCCAGAGTCTAAAGTCCCCCTTAAAGGGATTAGGAACGTGAGGTTACTTTCCCGCTTTTTACCTGATTTCTTCCACCATTTTTTGCCCTATAGAGTGCTTTATCCGCTGCACCAATTACATCCATTACGGTTTGATTCGGATTTTCACGTTGAGAAATTCCAACAGAGATAGTAACAGAGATCGATTTTTTGCCAGAAGGAATTTTAATTTTTTCCACATCCTCCCTGACTTCCTCCATCAATTTACTTACCTCCGAACTGGTTTTCCGGGGAAAGAAAACCGCCAGCTCTTCACCTCCATACCTGCAGACGATCCCTTCTGAGACTAATGAGTTATTCACTGCCTGGGCTACAGCATATAATACCATATCACCAGCCTGATGCCCATAGGTGTCGTTGACTTTTTTAAAGTGGTCTATATCAACCATAGCAACCGAAAACGGAGGACTGGTATCAACCTTTGACTGTTCTGAGATGATTTTTGAGCAGAAATCGCGGTTGTAAATTTTTAAAAGAGGATCATAGGAAACCCGGTTCTCCATTCTGCAAAAGCCATGGACCAGTATGCCAATAGATAAATAAAGTGGTGTGATAACAAGAAGCACCTGTTGAACTGGTTCTATGCGGTTTATATCTATTCCCAGGACCCAGATTTCAGCAAAAAGAAGTGCACAACCTGATAATATTCCTCCTAAAAAGAACTCATCACTGACTTTCCACAGTGAAAAAGCTCCCACAGTCAGAAAAACTGCTGGTCCGATCCAAAAGTTTAAACTCATCGGTGTATCAAACCACAAATACCGTACCCAGTTTGTTGCAGAAGGAGCAAAGCGTATCGTCATCAGGAAGACCGTTTCGATTATCGTTAGTGTAAGCATGCTGCTTCTGGCAAACCGATATTTTACATAGGAAGATAACAAGGGAAAAATCAACATGTTAATAAGCTGTGCCAGCACAATTACAGCAAAGAATCCCTGTGGGGAATCATTCAATTGGGATATAAAGGGAAAATCATGAAACAGGAAAAAGAGGAAGCTGATAAAGCCGGTGGTATAGGAAGCCACATAAATCTTACGATTATGTACTCTGGGATAGAAGAAGTGACCGGTAATGATCAGGATCAGCGAAGTTGCCAGACCACTGAGAGGAAAAAGCAGAGAATAGAGGAAAGGGAATTTATCAGGGGGAAAAGAGATCGAAAACTGGAGTGATGCAGCGATCAGTGCTACGGCAGCCAGGAAAGGAATCATTCCCCAGTGATTGCTATTTTTGGACATACAGCAAGTAAAAAAGAAAGAAATCGAAACAACAGTGATGAATTAAACTACTTCAGGGAATGGAACGGAGAAACTTATTTATGATTGAAAGTTTTCAGATTTCAGAATTCAGTTTTAGGAATTAAGATTAAGGAATGAAGATTTGTGAAAAAGGAGATAGGAATTAAGATTTTGGAATTAAAATTCAAAACTCCGGATCGTGGCCTATACTTTCCAATGAAGTGAAAAAGAATCATTTTGTTCCCTCTTCACCCAGGTTTTAAACTGTTTTCCAATTTGGTTGAGGTTAGATTCCAGGAACCTGAAATCTTCTTCTGAAAGATGTTTAAGGCTGAATTGATGTTTAATCAAGGGGACAAGTGTGACATCTATCAGTTCTTTGCTTTTGGTGTTCATGGTTATGAAAAACATCATAGAAATGTCGTCTCTGAAGATCTGCTGAGTATCTATTCCCTCATAATCATTTATAAAATCACCACAGCCATAAAGCACCGGTTTTTCTTTATAGACTTCCATTGCCAGAACGTGGTGTGATGAGTGCCCATGGATAATATCCACATAACCATTATCCACAAGAGTATGAGCAAACTGAATATGTGATGGGGGAATCTGATAGACCCAGTTAGCACCCCAGTGTATAGAAAGTATTAAAATGTCATCCGGTTTTCTGAACATGTTAAGCCATTTTCCAATGGAGTGTGCATGTTCCAGATTCAACTCTTGTAAAATCTTTACACCTGGTCTGTTAATGTCAGCTTCCCACGAGGAAGGAATTCCACTGGATTCAGTTCCAAGAGAGAAAACAAGCACTCTGGAATCATTTTTAATCAGAGTGGCCGGTTTTGATGCTTCGTCTATATTAACTCCGGCTCCAGAATACTGGATTTCCGCATTTTCCAAAGTTTTGATTGTATCAAGCAAACCATTCTGCCCCCAATCGATTGTATGATTGTTGGCTAATGCACAGTAGTTTATCCCAGCACAGGTGAGTGCACAGATGTTTGCAGGATTCATTTTGTAGTTAATACCTTTACCTGCCCAGTAATCTTTGCTTTCTGTTACACTGGTTTCCAGATTTATGATACGAAAGTCTGGGTTATGAAATTTAAGCAGCTTTAGGGCATCTCCCCATATATAATGAAAAGGCACTGGCATCTTAAAGGAGCCATTTTTTCTCTGTGCCAACTCGATATAATCTCTGGCATCGGTTATGTATGGTTCATAAATGACAGGATCGGAGGGGAAAGGTAAGACCTGGTCTATGCCTCTTCCGGTCATTACATCACCGCAGAGAAAAAGTTTAAGTACCATTGCAGACCTTGATTGTTTAATGAACTCAGTAATTTGATATTACCGGATCTGTCTTTTATGCGCAGCAACAGTTGATCCAGAAAATTTCTTTCTTTTCACATAGAGTGTTTTTTGATAAAACATTTGCATTATCTTGTGATGGGAAAGACAGCGGATCTGTAAGCAGAAACTCACTCAAACTTGTCTTCCGATATAGAATCAATAAAGGGGAAACCCTGCGATTTCGACCCAAATTGTTCACATATCTGTTCTGCCGATAGTAAATTTGGAATAATATCTTTCAGGCATAACACTTGCGGTTCCTTTTATTATGGAACTTTTGACTGATTAAAAAGGAACTGAATATGCATCTGATCGGAGCGATCATTATCGGATTTTTCGCAGGTGTAATAGCTAAGCTTCTGATGCCCGGGAAAGATCCTGGAGGGTTCATTGTTACCACATTATTGGGCATGGGGGGAGCATTATTAGCTACTTTTCTGGGACGATCTTTTGGTTGGTATGGCCCAAATGAGAATGCAGGTTTTCTGGCCAGCATTGTAGGAGCTATTCTGATACTGTTTTTGTATCGGATCATTGCCAGACCAGGGAGAAGAAAAACACCCCGTCCAACCTATTCGCAATAATTACTCGTTTCTTAGTGATGCATCCTTTCGCATTTTCTGTTTCGCTTTAAAAAGTAGCATAGATACCCGGCTGAGAATATTGACTTCATTATCACCACTGGTTTCGATAGATAGAAAATTAAGCTGTGGATGCATCGACATAATCTTTGCCTGTACTCCATCAGAGACTCCCGATGAAGGCATACAGCCAAAAGGTTTCGATGAAATGAACCCATCAACACTGTCTGCATAATAAAGTGCTTCGGCTACCTCCAGGTTCCCTTCACCACCAAATATTTCCGGGTGATAATATGGTTTGGCTAACACCGCGAGCCGGTCCAGATCCAGTATTTCTGCCTTGCCACCGAATGCCTGTGGATTGAAAGCCCTGCATAAGTATTTGTAAATCAAATTCACTACTGCTGTACTGATTTTCTGCTTTCTTAATGAAGAACGATAAAAACGGAGCTCCCTGCGGTCTTTTGCATATTTTATCCCTCTGAGTGCTTCACGTGTTCTACGCCAGTTATCATACAATACCCGCTGAGTAAAAAGCCCTGGATAAACTTCGCACCCCTCATCCATGATAAAGCGTCGCAGGTTATAGTTCCCCTCGTTATGAGCCAAATTGGCAAAAAACTCACCGGTAACATAAATTTTGGGAAGTTGAATATTGTACTTGGGAACTTCAGAGAACATTCTGGAGATTTTTTTTAGCGCCCTTGGAATGGTAAAGAAATAAAGGTGACTTTTGAATGCCTTCAGAAGATGCTCTTCTGCTTTTGTTAACAGGGTCATCACCTGTTCCTTATCTTTAGCATAGGGACGTAACGCGCATTCTGCCACATGCATGAAATCTGCCAGAATAATGGCAATAAGAATCTCGATTTTAAACATGAGATTGAAATTAAAAGCACTCCCCTTAGGCATGGGATCCTGAATAATATCGGAAGAAAAGATAAGGATCCTGAAATTCCTGAAGCCTGCATCATTTATTACCTTAAGATATTCCTGTGGGTACATCCCATAACGGCAGGGGCCACACTGTCCTCCTCCGCCAAGAAATATGTACTTCCTGGAGATCTCTTCTTTAGAAAGTCCTGTCTCCTTCTGGATTTGAAACAATTCCTTTATAATACTTCCGGAGGTAAAGTAGAGAGGATTGCATTGCATGCGGTTTCCGTACTCTTTACCCCAGCGAACATCCTCAAAGACATGATCACCCAAATCCTTATATAGATATCCCCGGCGGTGAAAATAAGCCCGGAGAAAATAGGACTTTCTTCGCTCTACAAAGTTAAATAGTACTGTGACCTTCTTTTTGTCTTTTTTATACCAGGGTGGATTGGTGTACCCGTTCCACTGCTGATCTTTTACGAACTTTGGCGGTTTTACACTGAGTTGCTGATCGGGATTCATAACAGTTCCTTGACACGGCTTCGAAGTCTCTGCTCTTCCAGCCGTAAGAAATAATCAATAGTCTGAATACGGATGTTGAATGTGGCTTTTGGTTTATTCTGATCAATATCGTGAAACAGAAAATGGGGTGTATCTGAAATATCCAGAATATTACTTATGTAAGAATAAGTGGGTGCATCATGTCCGCATTTAAAGCTGCTCAGATCTACGACTGCAAGATTTGGATGACGGGCGGCGAATTTAGCTGCCCAGATTTTAAGATTTGTATTACGGTTAAAATTGCGCACCCATACATCTTTTATGCAAAAGTACTCATCAAACTCATCCTGGGAAAAAAGGGTGGATAGAAGCTGGGGCTGCAGTGGAAGTGATTCTATACAGAGCACAGGATATCCTCTCAGTTGAAATTCTTCCAGTATTCCATGATTCAGCCCTGGATCGTGATGATAGGGATGACCAAGCACCAGAATTCCTATTTTGTCATTTTCCACCAGCCAGTTCAATACTTTTGCTCCCTGCTGCTGCATAGCTTCAAAATACTGACTCATCGCTTCGTACCCCTGTATTACAGCCCAGGTATTTTCATCTTCTGTAATGTAAAGAATATCTTTGAAATAATCATAGAGATACCCGGCAGCTTCCCTGGGCCGGTCCATTCTCACAAATGGTTTCAAATAACGCACATTATTTTGAGTAAACATGTCCCGATCCCTGGTGAAAACTGCATCCACCACCTCAGGTGTCCCCATTTGTATAACACAGGCATTGTTTCCCAGAGTGTTTTCCACAATCGATTGTAAATGGGTAATTACTGGAAAACAGATATGGGTCAGATTCTCTCTTTTCAGAAGATTATAAATATGAGCAGGAGCTACTTTAGCAGGAAAACAAGGATCGATTGCACCCCACTTATTCCCTTCATTCCAGAGTTGAGCTGATGTATAATCACTGAATACTACTTCTTTTACTCCGAGGGTCCTGAAATAAGTGCTGAAAAAAGGAGCGTACATATAAAGATTTAATAATCTGGGAATGCCAATAACCATCTCTGATCGTTTCAATATGGCATCTTCTGATGATCTTCTGAAGGATCTGATACGGTTTTCAGTTTTCCTGCCATTATCATATTGCAGATAAGATGGAAGTGGGATTTCTGCATTACAGAAGGGTAATTCCTGGAAATCAAAATTGCTGAAGACAAATTTTCCTGAATAGTCAACAAGGTTGGGATATCGTTCTTTTAATGCTGTTTTAGCCGCTTCCTGAGAACGCATCTTGCTGACATCGTCTGCCATTCCTTTTTCGCATCCGTAACCTGAGATATAACGAATATTACGTTCAGAAGAAAGTTTAATGTCGATAAAAGTACGCGGACAACGGTTTGCACAGAATCTGCATCGTGTTTTCTCATTATTATACGATTGGAAAACCAGATTCGCTGCATTATCTATACCGATAAAACTGCTTTTCTGACTATGTTGACGATCGCGAACCTCAAGTGCTGCACCAATTGCGCCGCTGATATCCGCATATTTATGAACGTAAATCTGGGCATCGGGAATACGACTGAGAATAAAATCAACCTGAGCTTTAACGGCAGCCAGATTTTTCTGGGTTCCACCCTGAAGCACGATTCTTTTGCCAAAACGGGTGAAATTTGTTTCCTGAACCACATAATTCCAGATGTTAAGTGGAAGTACCAGTGCCAGTCCAGCCATAATCTCTTCTTTACTGAATCCAAGCTGCTGAAAATGTACCTTATCCTGCTCCATAAATACCGCACAGCCATAGTTGAATGCGGGTGCTTTTTTTGCACTGAATGCCTTATCAGCATATTGATGAATAGGAATCCCAAACTGCTCTGCCATACTCTGGAGAAAATATCCGTTTCCGGCACTGCATTGAGTGTTAAGCTTAAAATCAATAACTCTTCCATTTCTCAGGAAAAGGACCTTTATATCTTGTCCACCTACATCACAAATAATATCCACATCTCCATAGAATTTTACCGATGACCTCATGTGGGCTACAGTCTCTACCACCGTCAGGTCTAAAGAAAAAGCTTCCGATAAGATTGAAGAAGCATAACCGGTGGCACAGGCACCGCAAACTTCCAGGCTTATCTGCTTTTCTATTGTCCATAATTTGATTCTGTGGAACATCTCTTTAAGGTCATCAATGGGATTACCCTTGGAAAGAATGTAATCTCTATAAATAAGTTCTCCGTTTTGATCGACTATAGCCAGTTTTGAACTGGTAGAACCGCCATCGATACCGATATACCCTCTTACAGTAGAACCGGCTGGAAAAGAAGGTGGAATAAAGCTGGGAACAGAATAAGTTTTTTTGAATTTTTCCAGATCTTCACCAGGTTTAACCAACGCATCACGGATTCTTCCATTCGAGGACAGCTGTACAGAACGCCCCTGAGAGATGTACAAGGCTAATTTATCCGGTCCTGCATACTTTTGTTTCGTTTCTGAAGATCCGTGAATCTGAGAATAAAGCAAGTCTGATTCTTTTCCAAACAGTACTGCTCCAATCGCCGCAAAATACTGAGCGTTCTGTGGAACATAAATAAGTTCCTCTATTTTTTTGGACGATGGAATCCAGCCGTGAAGATTCCAGGTTTGGGGTAAATGGAATCTCCAGAGATCCCTAAACGCTTGCAAATAAGTATGGGGCCCACCAAGAAGAAGTACCTCGTCCCGAAGAACATTTCCACGAACCAGCACTTCAAGATTCTGCTTCACTATTGCATTACACAGGGAAACGAATATTTCTTCGCGATCAATGCCGGCTTTCACCAGTCCCACAACATCGGTTTCAGCAAACACCCCACATTTGGCTGCTATATGATGAATGGTTTTCCCGGTAGCAGAGATCATGGAAGCCTGGTTAATTGGCAACCCGATCTTAGCGAATATTTTATCGATAGTAGCTCCGGTTCCACCGGCGCATTTATCATTCATGAACGTAAGAGTTGATTTTCTACCATGAGCATCAGTTTTCCAGATGATCACTTTTGCATCCTGTCCCCCTAATTCAATAACCGAACCAGCGTGGGGGTGCAGTTTCTCTACAGCATAGGTGACAGCATTTACTTCCTGGATATAATGAGCATTTATGTGAGGAGCGATAGCTCTTCCACCACTTCCCGTGATATAGATCTCTAATTTCGCATAAGGAAATTGTGATTGGATGAAGTTGAGAAACTCTAAAACCTTCTCTGGCTGATGCGCATTATGCCTCTCATAATTTTTCCAGACGATGTTATTATCTGTGTCCAGTAAAACTGCTTTTACAGTGGTAGATCCTACATCTATTCCAATATGCATTACATTTTGATTGTCCATATTATAAAAATTCATAAAACCTTATTTCGAAAATTAGGTAAAATAGCATAATGTCAGAAGATGGTCCAAATGATGAAGCCGGATACAGATATTTTCATTAATATTATTATCCGGAACCAGATTTGAGCTGATTCATTGGTAGCTGAAAAATCGGTATCTTTCCAGTGTTCCCCATATAGACCATGTTATTACAAGAAGATTGTGCAAGGGCCAGAATGAAAGTGCCATCCAAGACTCCTTAGCAGGTAATGAGAGAAGATGTTTGCCATTCGTATAGATATTTATCAGATTGAAAAAAGATAAGCAGCAATAAAAAAATAACATCCTTTCCTCCGGGAATACACCATAATTAAAAATTACACAATTGAGATAAAGTGTACTATGGCATGTTTTCCAGAATTAATATTGCTGTACCGGCAGTGGTAAATGGATTAATACATTGGATTTACTGCTTGATCTTGCATTAAATTCAAAGCGGTTCCAGCTTGAAAGAATCTCTGAAGTTCAGGAATATAAACAAATACGCATGCATATTGAACTCTAATCAGGGCGCTTTTATTTATTGTAAATATTTTATGAGATATGCTGTTAAAAATGATTTATTTCTGAGACAATCATTGTTTTTTGATTTCCCTTCGTCATTTCAGTTATTGTCACTGGCATTATGATTGCACACATCTAATTCAGGATAAAAGAAATCATTTCTTTTATAATCCTGATGTTTTTTAAATCCTGATTTGAGGATGTTTCAATGAAAGAGATTTAAGTTGTTTAATAAGCCATTAACTGCTTTTTGATCTGCTAAAAAGGAGCATGGAAAAAAATTTTATTATACAATAAACCAGATTTTTATTCTTTTTAAATACATTAAAAAACAGCATTCGAAATTGTCAACAAACAGTGCTGATACAATTGACATGATCATGAACGCCAAACGATTTCATTACCTTGGTATCTCTGGTTATTACAATGCATTAAAATGGCTTTTAAACCGATTTGGAATTATCGTTCTGTCTTTTGAGGCAATAATTTTTTTATTCATTTTTGCCTTTGGAGCTGCCAGACTTATATTTTATCATTCAAAAGTAGGTGTATTGATCAGGGTTTGTCTCAGAGGTGATTTTACGCTTTAAAGAGAGCGTGATTTCAACAACCCGGATCGGTTTTAATAACTATAAACCTGGAACTGTTATCATTATGAAGAATCCACTAATCGACATTACCAGCCAGCTCTTGTCGTTGCCTACCGCGCCTTTCAAAGAGAATAGTGTGCGGGATTTTATTCTTGATTTCTGCAGTCAGCGCAAAATGGGTTTGCGTCAGGATGAATTCGGAAACTTAATAGTTTTCGCTAAAAAGAAGTACCCCACTGGTTCTCTGGCTTTCATTTCCCAGATGGACCACCCCGGTTTTATCGTAGAGAAAAAGGCCACCAGGGGAAGCACCACTGCTCTTTTTTATGGTGGATGGGATCAACAGCAATTTAAAGCTGCACCTGTGTCGATTTCTACTGCCCAGGGCCCGGTCATTGCTCAGGTCAGTGATTGGAGTCCTGCTGCAAAAGACAAGGCAAACAGGGCAACTCTGACGTTATCCGGTGAAGTCTCTCCTGGTGATCTGGGTATGTGGGATATCGAGCCATTCAGAGAGGAAAATGGATTTATTTATGGCAGAGCCTGCAGTAACCTTATCGGTTGTGCTCTTATTCTAAATCTTATAGATAATTTTGCCCGAAAATCTCTACCCCTGAGTTTCTATGCCATTTTCACTGTGTCAAAAGAAGCAGGACACAATGGAGCAAAATACGTATGCAGCAGTGAAATACTTCCGAAAAAAGTAATCTCTATCTCCGTAGAAACCAGCCGTGTTCTTCCTGTCGCTCCTATAGGTGAAGGTGTGGTCATCCGGGTGGGGGATTCACAATCCATATTCACTCCAGAAATCACTCAGTTCCTTTTGGAAACCTCTCAGCAGATCCAGACTAGAGATAAGGAATTCAAATTCCAGCGGAAACTTATGGACACCGAAAAATGCGAAGGTTCAATTTTCTTTAATTTCAATTACAGAACCGGTGCAATCGCTATCCCCTTGGGTAATTACTACAATCAGAATGTTGAATCTGGAAAAACAGATGCCGAATACGTATCGGTTTTCGATATGGAATGCGCTGCAAAACTGATGAGCAAGCTGGTAGATAACACTCCTAAAGCTTCTGCAATCATTAAAAGGCCTCTTCCCCGATACAAAGAGGAAAAAGGTTCAATGGGACAGAAGTTTCTGGTTTGAGACAATTAGCTGATGTTTGGCTGAGGAACAAAAAAATTCAGGATTTGAAGCTGTTCAGTGGTAGATACTATCTGATACTTTTCTCCTGCCTCGATAAGTAGCATTGTTCCTCTGCCAAGTTTTACCTCCTTGCTCTCTACTCTGGCCCACCCGCAACCTGATATTATGTAAAACCACTGCTCCGACTTGATATCCTGTATGTCTTCATAGGTGCTCATCTCACCTGGGAAAAGTACCATAACTGCTACCTGTGATCTTCTGGTTCCTGCAACAATCCTGAAGTCACACTGTGGCTCAATTGTCAAATGCTGCATAGCCCCTCCTGCAATATAGAATTACAAAAGGCGCAAATGATATGCCGACCAATTGATTAATATCCGAAAACAACGCAGGATAAAACAGTAATGAAGGTGATAAAGGTTAGATTATATAATGGTAAGCGGCTTTCCTTTTTTTAAAATTAAATAGAAGACCAGCTTACCTTTTTTTCTTAAAATTAAACATGTATAGCCCACCCCATGGCTGCCCGTGCTGCCTCCATAACCCCTTCAGAAAGGGTGGGATGAGCATGAACCATGTTAGCTATGTCCTCAGGAAGTAATTCCGATGACTTTGCCAGCAAAATTTCATGTATAAGCTCTGTTGCCTCTGTCCCAATCGCATGTGCACCCAGAATCTCTTTGGTATCCGGATCAAAAAGCAGTTTAATAAATCCTTCCGAATTCTCAACCGCAACCGCTTTGCCGATTCCTTTATAGGGGAATGACACTGCTTTATAATTGATACCATCCATTTTCGCTTTAGCTTCGGTTAAGCCAAAACTGCCAATCTGAGGCTCACAATACACACCCGCCGGTATAGTATTTAAATCCAGTTTTGCAGTACTTATGCCCGCAATATGTTCTGCCGCGATTTCCCCCTCTTTTGAAGCAACATGGGCTAATAACGGAGTACCAGTTATATCTCCAATCGCATAAACTCCTGGAACCGATGTCTCGCCATAATCCCCGGTTAAAACATATCCTCTCTGATCAGTTTTAATACCCAGTTTTTCCAATCCAATTCCATCGGTATTGGGAACTCTGCCAGTTACCACCAGTACCTGATCAACGGTTAAAGAAAACTTTGATCCACTGCTATCCTCAAGATGAACCTCAGCTCCATCTGCACCCTTATTCACAGAGGTTGCCCTGATGGAAGTATAGATCTTTATCCCGCGTTTCAAAAAGGAGCGACGCAAATGATTGGAAACCTCCTCATCTTCCAATGGAAGTATCCGCTCCATCATTTCCACAAGATGAACTTCTACACCAAAAGCATTCATGATATGTGCAAATTCTGCCCCAATGGCTCCTGCTCCTAAGATAAGAAGCTTTCCAGGAAGCTTTTGTAATGAAAGAATACCGGTTGAAGAGAGTATAATTTTTTCATCGAATTCAAATCCAGGTATACTTCGGGGACGAGAACCAGTTGCAATGATAATCGATTTTGCGCTTATTAACCGCTGTCCATCGATAGATATCTGCTGCGCTGCTTGCAGCTCGGCAGTGCCGTTTATCACAGTAATCCCATTTTTTTTCAGCAGATAACCCACTCCCTTGGATAAGCTGTCAGCTGCTTTTCTGGATGCTGAGTAAACCTGGCTATAATCAAATTCAGACCTGTCTACCTTTATTCCCATAGCTTCGAGCCCGGAAATGGAACGGAAAATTTCTGCCTGATGAACCAGTGCTTTCGAAGGAATACAACCTATATTCAGACAAACCCCGCCGATTTTATCTTTTTCGATTATCACAGTTTTCAATTTCAGTTGTGCAGCTCGAATCGCCGCCACATATCCGCCCGGTCCTGAACCGATTATAGCTACATCAAAATTCTCAGACATCAGAAAATCCCTCCAGTGTAAAAACAGCTAAAAGTGTTAATATAAAACAGTAATAGGGTTTTCCATCAGATTTTTAAGATCCCTGGCAAATTCTGCAGCAACGGCCCCATCGATCACACGATGATCACAGGACAATGTCATCATCATAGTGTTCTGCTTTCTGTATTCCCCTTCATCGTCTATAATCAGCTCTTCAAATATTTCTCCCAGGGCAAGAATTGCAGATTCTGGTGGATTTATAATTGCAGTAAACTGACGCACTCCGTAAGAGCCAAGATTACTGATAGTGAACGTCCCCCCGGTATATTCCTGCCAGGAAAGTTTACCCTTACGGGCCCGTTCCACCAGATCATTTAATTCCTGGTCAATTGCCACAATGCCCTTGTTGGCACAATCCCTCACAACCGGGGTAATCAGGCCATCTTTCTGGGCCACCGCTAAACCGATATCTATTGAGTTGTGCCGGATGATGGAACCTTCTGACCAGCTTGAGTTAATAATCGGATTTCTGGACAGGGCTTCCGCTACCAGTTTTACAAAGAATGCATTAAAAGAAACCTTGGATTTTAATCTGCTGTTAAGCGATTTTCTGGAATTCATCAGATAATCCATTTTTACCGCAATGGTAACATAAAAGTGGGGTGCAGTGAACATTGACTGAGACATCCTTTGGGCAATAATCCTTCGCTTGTCAGAAATTGGGATTTTCTGTTCACCTTTTCCGGTAATTGGGGCTTCCGCGGGTCTTTCTTTTTTAATCATCCGCTCAATGTCTTCTTTTATAATCCTGCCCCCCGGACCACTACCCTGGACCGACTGAAGATCGACTCCGGATTCTCTGGCTAGCTGCCTGGCAAGCGGTGATGCTCTGACTCCGGAAGGAACATGTTCCTCTGGCGATGGTTGAGGGATTTTCTTCTGCTTTTCTGTTTCTTTCTCAGGAGCTTTCCCCCGTGATTGCTCCTTTGAGGCTACAGGAACGGTCTGCTCAATCAGTGCGGAAATATCTTCGCCATCTTTACCGGTAATGCCAATCATTTCTCCCACTTTAACCTGGGAACCTTCCCCGCTGATTATCTTAAGAAGTGTCCCCTCTACAGTGGATTCATAATCCATCGTTGCCTTGTCGGTTTCCACTTCACAAAGTATGTCACCGGCAGAGATCTTGTCTCCCTCCTTTTTATGCCATTTAACGATAGTTCCTGTCTCCATCGTCGGTGATAAAGCCAACATGACTATTTTTTCAGCCATACACTATCCCCCTTCAGATTCGGTAGCTGACCTGTTTGACAGCATCGATTATCTTTTTTACAGATGGTTGAGCCGCCAATTCCAGACAATGATTATAAGGCATGGGCACATCTTCAGAACTTATTAGCAATACAGGGGCATCCAGATAATCAAAACAATTCCGGGAAACCAGATATGCTACATGGGAGCCCACGCTTGCAAAAGGCCAGGCTTCATCTACTACCACACAACGGTTAGTTTTCTTAACAGAATTATAGACAGTAATCTCATCCAGAGGTTTAAGACTTCTCAGATCGATAACTTCTGCACTTATTCCCTCTTTATCTAGCTCAACAGAGGCATCCATTAAAAGCTTTACCGGTTTCGAAAAACTGATTAGAGTGACATCTGTACCGCTGCGTTTTATTTTTGCCTCTCCAAAAGGAATTACATATTCATTTTCCGGAACTTCATCTTTCCATCCATACATAAGTTCCGACTCCAGAAATACTACCGGATTATCATCACGGATGGCGGTTTTAAGCATGCCTTTGGCATCATAGGCCGAAGATGGAGCCATGATTTTAAGCCCCGGGCAATGGCAGAAGATCGATTGAAGTGCTTGTGAATGCTGAGAACCAAGATATTCAGCCGGACCATTTGGTCCCCTGAATACAATCGGCACTTTTAACTGTCCACCTGACATATAAAGCATTTTAGCAGCATTATTATAGACCTGATCCAATGCCTGAAGAGAAAAGTTTAAGGTCATCCATTCCACAACCGGCCGCAATCCCACTAAAGCTGCACCGATACCTATACCGGTAAATCCCTCTTCGGATATAGGAGTATCGATAACCCGGTCGGATCCGAATTTATCCAGCAGGTTCACGCTTACTTTATATGCCCCACTATACTCTGCAACTTCTTCACCAATGAGGATAACATTTTCGTCCCGGTTCATTTCCTCTTCGAGGGCCTGCCTCAGTGCTTCACGAACAGTAATAACTGGCATAAACTTCTCCCTCCTGAGAATATCCAAGGCCAGATTCGGTCTGCTTATTTATGCATACACATCCTCATACAAAGACTGCAATGCCGGTTCATCGCTTTTTTCAGCGAATCTTACTGCATCATCGCAGAGTTTTTTTATGCGGTGATCAAGAGTATCAAATTGCTCTTCGGTTATCTGATTGTTATTGACCATTCTGGCTTTCAGCAGTAAAAGAGGATCCTGTTCTTTATAGGCTTGCAGCTCTTCACGTGTACGGTATCTGGCAGGATCACTCATAGAATGTCCCTTATATCTATAGGTACGTATCTCCAAAAACCCTGGAGAGTTATTTTTTCTTATCCGATCCACCTCCTCTGAGACCGCCTCATATACATCAAGAACATCCATACCATTAACCTGTTTCCCTTTTATCCCATAAGAGCTGCCCATGATTGTGAAATCGGTGACTGCACTGACCCGGCGGAAATCGGTTCCCATTCCATACTGATTATTCTCGCATATATAAAGAACAGGTAGTTTCCAGATCTGAGCCATATTCAGACTTTCATGAAATGAACCCTGATGAATCGCGCCATCCCCGAAAAAACATAATACCACGCCACTTTCTTTTTTTAACCGCAGTTTTAAAGCCACACCTGTGGCCACCGGGATATGTGCACCCACAATCCCGTTTCCCCCAAGAAAATGCAGTGAAGTATCAAAAAAGTGCATCGAACCACCTTTACCTTTGGAACAGCCGCTAACCTTGCCGAACAATTCTGCCATCAGAATTCCCGGTTTCATCCCGCAGGCAAGAGCGATCCCATGATCACGGTATGCAGTCAGAACATAATCTCTGGCTAAATCCACAGCGCTTACCGAACCCACCCCGGAAGCTTCCTGACCAATGTAAAGATGACAGAAACCACCGATCTTCTGAAGCCCATACATCTGTGCGGCTTTCTCTTCGAAACGACGGATAAGCAGCATCTTCTCCAGAAGCTTATTCAGGAATTCTTTACTGTACTTATGGATATCATTAATTTCCATAGTCAATCCTCACTACTGAAATCGACAGTTATTCTGCTACCCTTCTGAGGCAGGTATAAAACTGCCTGCTCAACGACCAGTTCCAGAACAATAAGCTCATCTTCCGGCTGGTTCAAATTCCAGAAAGTATGAAGATGTCTTCCTATACATTCCAGCGTTTCTGTACGGATTGAAGGGTTGGTGAGCAGATTAATTTTGCCTCTGATGTTAATGATTTTGTCCAGTACCCTGGTTTGAATCATCAATTCGGCATTGGGATTGTTTTGGATCTGTTCGATCTTTAAAAGATGGCTGGCGCTGATCATAAAGATAGTGCCAGATCTTTCATGAATACATCCTGGAGTCATCCAACGAAGATGAGGGGCACCATCGGCATCGACTGTCGCCAGAACCGCTGTTCTGTTATCTTCAATTATGGCATCGATAAGACCCATGATTTCATGCTTTTTCATAAATTCTCCAGGTTATCGGATTCAGTAACTTCGGATAAGCTTTAAACAGCAAGAATCAGGCCGTGGTTTAGATTTACCTAAGATGCTGAAATCTGGCCTACCCCCCTGAAACGACGAGGCTGCTCCCTAAATCCGCCGAAGAGAAACTTTAACAGCGTTTAAAGAAACATGATGGAAAGATTCTACAGTCAAGTCCGCCACAATTATTGTAGGATATCTTGAAATCCCCCATAGAGAGACGCTTTCAGCGGGGGGAGGCTCGAGGTTTGGCTGTGAGAAGTTTCCTTCCAGAAACATCGGTATGGCAAGATTTTTCCGAGGTTAAAAATAAAGATGCAAGAGTCAGGTTTTACAAGTGGAGATTGGTAAATAAAAGTTGTTTTCCTGTTTTCTGATCCAAGGTATTTTACAGGACGCTCTCAATATTAGTACATCACTGTCCATCTTCTTTCTGTATACGAGTACGCAACTCCACAATCTGCTCAACCGGCAATCCGGTACAAAGGGCAATTTTTGAATCAGTTTCCCCAATTTTAATCATATTGATGGCGGCTTTTTCCAAACCTATATCGATTCCTTTTTTAATCCCTTTCTTAAAGCCCTCCTCTCTACCCTCCTCTCTACCCTCCTCTTTACCTTTTTCCAGTATCTCTTTTTCCCAGATTTTTGTCTTTGTTTCAAGCATATTCTTAACCTCCATAATGTCTTCGACACTATTAATTGTTTTAAAATTTTGAGGTAATTTATAGATCTCAAATATCCGATCCATTATTTGTTGTATTATTTCCACTCCACCGGTCCTCTTAATTACCTCTCTCAAAATGTAAACCAACTCATCATAGTTTTTATTGATTTCGGAAGGGTTGTTGTTCTCAATATAAAAAACTGCGGATACGGTATTACGCAGCTTTACCAGATCACGTTTTGGAATTTCGTTTATTGCAATTTTGTAGTATCTGAACTCTGGCAGAAATTCCTTTGGTATCGATGATTCAAGCAGAAGATCACTCAGTTTTTCCGGAGCATTCCATTTAGGTTCACCACTGTATAGAAGAATACAAAAAGAGGGATTGAGATATTTCTGCTTACTGCTTCTTCGCAGTTCATCATAGAATTCAAGCACATACCTTGCCATCCTTAATGGCATAAACCGATCAGCCGTGGATTGAAACTCGATGAAAAGGTAGATATATGAAGTTTGGCCGTGAGAAGTAATCTCATAGATAACATCTGCATGGCGGGATTTTCCAGATGCTGGAAAAAAATCAGAGTTAAGTTTTTTCAGAGAAGCAAATTCCAGATCCCCAACAAAGTCCTCTTTAACAAATGATATCAAAAGGTCTTTGACAACAACAGGGTAGCTGAAAATACGAATAAACCAGTTGTTATGCCTCTGCTTCATTGCAGAAAAATAGATGTAAGGGTCAGGTTTTACAAGAGGAGATAGGGAAATAAAAAGTTGTTTTCTTTTTTTTCGAATATCCAGGTATTTTGCAGAACACTCTCAATATTAGTACATCACTGTCCATCTTCTTTCTGGATACGAGTACGCAACTCCACAATCTGTTCAACCGGCAATCCGGTACAAAGGGCAATTTTTGAATCAGTTTCCCCAATTTTAATCATATTGATGGCGGCTTTTTCCAAACCTATATCGATTCCTTTTTTAATCCCTTTCTTAAAGCCCTCCTCTCTACCCTCCTCTCTACCCTCCTCTTTACCTTTTTCCAGTATCTCTTTTTCCCAGATTTTTGTCTTTGTTTCAAGCATATTCTTAACCTCCATAATGTCTTCGACACTATTAATTGTTTTAAAATTTTGAGGTAATTTATAGATCTCAAATATCCGATCCATTATTTGTTGTATTATTTCCACTCCACCGGTCCTCTTAATTACCTCTCTCAAAATGTAAACCAACTCATCATAGTTTTTATTGATTTCGGAAGGGTTGTTGTTCTCAATATAAAAAACTGCGGATACGGTATTACGCAGCTTTACCAGATCACGTTTTGGAATTTCGTTTATTGCAATTTTGTAGTATCTGAACTCTGGCAGAAATTCCTTTGGTATCGATGATTCAAGCAGAAGATCACTCAGTTTTTCCGGAGCATTCCATTTAGGTTCACCACTGTATAGAAGAATACAAAAAGAGGGATTGAGATATTTCTGCTTACTGCTTCTTCGCAGTTCATCATAGAATTCAAGCACATACCTTGCCATCCTTAATGGCATAAACCGATCAGCCGTGGATTGAAACTCGATGAAAAGGTAGATATATGAAGTTTGGCCGTGAGAAGTAATCTCATAGATAACATCTGCATGGCGGGATTTTCCAGATGCTGGAAAAAAGTCAGGGTTAAGTTTTTTCAGAGAGGCAAATTCCAGGTCCCCAACAAAGTCCTCTTTAACAAATGATATCAGAAGGTCTTTGACAACAACAGGGTAGCTGAAAATACGCATAAACCAGTTGTTATGCCTCTGCATAATCCCCATTTTGGTTCCTTTCTCAAAGCATTCTTCTCCTTGGAGAATTCAGGGGACATTATTCAGGCGACTATATCTTATAGGGGTTAACGGAATATCAGTACAACAAAAAAATTGATCGAAATGGTAAATAAAGCGAAAAGGAAGGAAAAAAGCTCCCCCTTAAAGGAGGAGCAATAATGCAATCTGCTTATTCAGCAGAAATAGCCTCTGCTGGGCAGGCTTCTGCACAAGCTCCGCAATCGGTGCATTTTGATGCATCGATAACGTAGATAGGATCACCTTCACTGATAGCTCCTACCGGACACTCCGGGAGACAGGTTCCGCAAGCAAGGCAAGCATCACTAATTTTGTGGGCCATATTTTAACTCCTTTTTTAATGTTAATTTCAGTGTCGAGGGGAACGACCTGATAAGCGAGACTTTTATTAATAGGTTGAATAATATATATCTCTGTCCGGCTGTTTTGAATAAAAGATTTTCTGCTATGCTGGTTTAATTGTTGCTTTTCCTATAGTATTTCCAATTCCATATCTTTAACCTAAATTCCGCAGTTGAGGTGGATGCAGATGCATAAGATATCGGGATGATAAGCCTTGAACGCGGTGCAGGCCTTATCGACACGATGACAAGGTCAAACCGCGTGAATGGCTTAGCGCTCGATAGGTTACGCATATGCGCCACGTTCAACTGCGGATTTTAGGTTTAATTAAGTTAATTTCGATTTCGTATCAGAAACCCAACTATTGGTGTATTTCTGTAAGAAAGAAAATTATGGAAAAGATGATCCCCTGGTATCAACAGGATATTAATATCATCTTTCAAAATTTAAAGACTTCTCCGCAGGGACTTTCATCCGAAGAGGCTTCAAAGCGGCTTGTTCAATATGGTAAAAACGAATTACCACAGAAACCTCCCGAATCTGTACTGCTTATTCTTTTCCGCCAGATCAATAATCCGCTGATTTATGTTCTTCTGGGTTCATCACTTCTTGCCATTTTCATGGGAGAGATCACTGATGGTTTTGTTGTCGCAGGTGTGGTCATTATTAATGCACTCATCGGTTTTTTCCAGGAGTTCCGTTCAAGCCAGGAAATAGCAGCATTAAAAGAAATGGTTCCGGACAAGGCAATCGTTCTTCGAGATAATAAACCATCCACCCAAATGGCCTCATCGCTGGTTCCTGGTGATATAGCACTTCTTCAGGCTGGTGATAGAATCCCTGCAGATATTCGCCTTTTCGAAGCAAAAGGGTTTAAAGTTTTGGAAGCCGCACTTACAGGCGAATCATTGCCATCAGAAAAAGCGCCTGAAACATTAAAATCCGATGCTGAACTGGCAGACCGGATTAACATGGTTTTTAACGGAACTTCCGTAGCATCGGGTACTGCCAGGGGAGTCGTTGTAGAAACCGGTCTGAGAACAGAACTGGGAAAAATAAACCGGATGCTAAGTGAAACCGTCAAGACTGAAACACCCCTGACCCGTTCAATCGCCAAAGTAGCGAAAATCTTAACCTTAGTCATACTTCTTGTTTCGATTATTCTCCTTGTAGTAGCATTGTTAAGAGGATATCCTATGGCCGATGCTGTTCTGGCTGCCATTACCCTGGCTGTTGCAGCTATACCAGAAGGTATCCCTGCAATAATAACCATCGCCCTGGCAATCGGTGTGCGGCGTATGGCTGCACAGCGGGCAGTTATCCGTCATCTTCCTGCAGTAGAAACTCTGGGAAGTACGACTGTGATCTGCTCAGATAAAACCGGTACCATCACCAGAAATGAAATGACCGTCAGGCATCTATGGACACCTGATTACAATATCCAGCTAAGCGGCACCGGCTATGGTCCGGATGGTTCCCTGGAAAAAGGGGGGCAACCAATAAAAGACCTGCCCCCGGAAATATCGGAATTACTGACAGCAGGAGTTCTCTGTAATGATGCCTACCTTAAAAACCAAAATGGGAAATGGGTAATCGAAGGCGATCCAACCGAAGGTGCCCTGCTCACGTCGGCATTAAAGGCCGGTCTGGATATCGATTCAATACGCGACTCCATCAGACGACTGGATTCCATCCCTTTTGAATCGGAATACAAGTTTATGGCGACGCTCAATGACTTGGATGGTATAAAAACACTCTACGTAAAAGGAGCTCCCGAAGTAATTATCAATAAATGTGCTTTGCAGCCCGATCAGATGAAAACAGTTCACCAGGCTACCGACGATTTTGCTCAGGAAGGAATGAGGCTACTGGCCTTTGCCAAAATGGAACTTCAACCCCATACCGAATCGATCTCTTTTGATTCGGTTGGGCAGGGTCTGACTTTTTTGGGACTGCAGGCACTTATAGACCCTCCCCGTGAAGAGGTTAAAGTCGCCATCCAAAAGTGCCATAACGCCGGTATAAAAGTCAAAATGATCACCGGAGATCATCAGACAACAGCAGCCGCTATCGGCAGATTTCTGGGAATAATAACCGATCAGGGCTCTTTGCCCGGAAATCAACTGGAATCCCTGTCTGAGGAATCTCTGGCAGAAACATCTTCAAAGGTTAACATCTTCTCCAGAGTGGCACCGGAACATAAACTGAAACTGGTGAGTGGATTACAGAAAAATGGGGAAGTCGTTGCCATGACCGGTGATGGAGTTAACGATGCTCCGGCTCTTAAAAAAGCGGATATTGGAGTGGCCATGGGCATTACCGGTACCGATGTCTCCAAAGATGCTGCAGACATAATTCTCACCGATGATAACTTCGCAACCATTGTCTCTGCAGTAGAAGAAGGCCGAAGGGTGTATGACAATCTGATAAAATCTCTGGCCTTTGTACTGCCTACCAATGTTGGAGAAGCATTGATACTGCTGGTAGCCGTAGCTTCTTTTCCTATTGCAGATGACATTCCACTACTTCCAATGTCACCGGTTCAGATTCTCTGGATAAATCTGGTAGCCACCGTCAGCCTTGCTCTTCCTCTGGCTTTCGAAACAAAAGAGAGAAATATCATGAATCGACCACCTCGCAAACCCAATGAACCGCTCCTTAATCCTTTTGTAATTTTCAGGACAATTCTGGTAGCATTGATTATTACCCTGACCGGAATCGGGCTGTTTCTCAAGGAATTTTCTATCGCTATTGATGTAGGGGTGATGGGCACTGATGCCTTAATGGAAGCTCAGACCATGGCAGTGACTTCCATTGTTTTCCTTCAAATATTCTATATGCTCAATTGCCGATCATTGCATGAAAGTATCTTCAATATAGGTGTATTTTCCAACCCTACCGTTTTCCTGGGCATCGGAATCCTTTTAGTTCTTCAGTTGTCTTATGTTTATCTTCCCTTTATGAACCAACTATTCGGTTCATCAGCTTTAAGCTTACAATCCTGGGTAGAATCGGCGCTTTATGGGGCAATTGTTCTTCCTGTTATTACCATCGAAAAGATTATCAGGAATAGATGGAAAAAGAGATCCTGAAACAGCCCTCGTTTCTTCGGGAGAGACGGAAAATGTCATGCCTTACCAGAAGATTCCTCTCATACGTTCGGAATGACCTTTTCATTTTTTCTAAAGTCTGTAAGAACCAGAATTTACAGACTACATCAGCCTTAAATTAATAGCAGGTCGGAGGTTACAGGTTGCCTCAGGATTAAAATCAAATTTCAGCCTGAGTTCACCGGCTGCCTCAGTCCGAAAATCAAAAATCAGTATTAGTTTACCGGCTGCCTATGCCTGAAAATTAAAAATCAGTATTGGTTCACCGGTTGTCTCTTCCCGAAAATCAAAAATCATTATTAGTTCACCGGTTGCCTCAGTCTGAAAATCAATTTTCAGCTTGAGTACACCGGTTGTCTCAAACTGAAAATCAAATTTCAGTCTGAGTTCACATATTACCTCGGTTTCGAAAAATCACCGTAATTAAGCTTTATTCCCCAAAAACGAATACTACTTAATCACAGCAGCACGAATTGTTGCAGATTTTCCGGGACCGTTGAGTTTGAGGATCCACACATTTTGGGTAAGGTTAGAAAATGAAAGCTGTCTTACACCGGCACCGATCTGCCCGCTTCCAACATTTCTTCCATTGCAATCAAACAGAACATATGAGGAAAACTCATGTATCGAAGGAAGCGTTGCAATAAAGCCACCCTTTTGTGATACTACTTTAAGATTCTGCAGAGCAGATTTTCTGGGGCTTTTTATAGCTGAATTTGGTTTTTCCATGACAAACTTTATCCAATCAACATTTACTGCGCTTCCAAAGTTCAGTTGAAGAGTGTGAGAACCTTTTCCCAGGGTAACCGTGCTGCTCAGTTCTTCTTCATGAAAAGTTTCCCAGTTATCCACGGTACCAGGAAAATCGATTGTCCCTACGTTTTTACCATCTATGGAAATGGTGAAATTTGAACTTTGCAGCCCTGAATTCACCCGGCAGATAACATTGTAAGTTCCAGCCAGGTCGACATCAAAATTGTAGGTGGTAGAATATCCGTTTTCAATATATCCAATACTGGTGATTCCATTTTTTGATTCGATTACCAGATTATCTCCATTTTTTTGCACGAAATCTTCGGCTTCAATTTTTAAGGAATCGATTCTGAGAGTATCCTTGAAGGTTGCAGTGACCACGATATCTGTGCTGCCCACAGTAAGAGTGACTGTGCTATTATTACCGGAAAGCCCTCCACCACTCCATCCTTCAAACACGCTTACTCCATTTAACGGTTTGGCAGTTAAAGTGACTTTCGAACCGGATGAATAATATGCTTCATCAGGAGACTTGGTAACTGAACCGGATCCTCCGGTTACATTCACTGTAACAGTACGCATGTTATCCGGAATAGCATCAAATTGTGCGGAAATCGTCTTGGAAGCATCCATGGTTATCTTTATCGATTCATTGGTGCCGCTGGCTGCCCCAGACCACCCTTTAAAGCTGTAACGGTCATTCGGGGTAGCTGTAAGCCGCACGGTATCTCCTTTAGAAAAGATCGTTTTGTCGGGATTTTTGCTGACTTTTCCACCAGTTCCCACATTTACGGTCAAGGTACACTGAACTCCAACGCTTCCACAGGATTTGATGCTTTCATTAGCCAGTTGCTCACGAATCGATTTAATTGCCCAGCTTCCATTGGGATTTTTCTGAGTGATTGCAACAACACCATCACTTATGCGAGCTTTAAGGTTGCTGATGTTATCCCACTGAGCATTATGACCGGTTGATCCACCTCCTGCACCGTAGCCGCAATCTGCAATGATTGGTTTTTTAGTAAAATTATAGATACCACTCCAGGTCATTTTGTTTTCTGCTTTAATATTGGAGCTGCCAGCCTGGCTCTGTCCACCGGAAGTGAACAGAAAGTCGGCCTTATTCAAAGGCATGGCTCCATAATAGCTGTTGGTGTTTCCATGATCCTCTATCCAGGCAGAGATATCGATTGCTATCATGGCATCAGGAATATGGGTTTTAATTATATCGATAAGCTGGCCCATATAGTCTCCTGCCTGCTGAAAAGATAAAGGGCTGGTCTGGGGACCTGAAGTATACTGGTAATAGTCCGGTTCCATAAGCCAGATAGGAGTTAGACCGGTTCCATTAAGCTTTGATGCCACATTTTGAGCAAAACCGTTGTAGTAATTTTTAACTTTATTAAAATTATTCTTGAGCCATTCGGCTCCGAGAGTACCCAGTTTACCACCAACATTTGCATCACCTAAAGCAGCGGCTTTGGCAATTATGTAGGCATAGAAGACAGGAGTTTTATTTTTTTGGATACAGAAATCAAGCATCCTGTCATATACCCCATTCTCAGAATAGCTGGCATTTACAATCCATTTTGTTACATAGTTGATTTCATTGGCGACACTGGAGGATTGGTTATCCATGAGATAATCCCAGTCTGTGCCGAAATTAAACTTGCAGGGGTCGAATTGAGCGAAAAGATCTATATTGACGATTAATAATGAAATAGCAATTACGATGAACCTTCTGGCCATAGGGTCACTCCTCAACTTAATTAATCTTTAAATTTTGGTTAATTTCTCTGAACCGAATCACAATGAGGATTTCAATTCATAGTCTTGTTTCCTCATATTAGTACGCTTTTTAAATGAAATGTTCATTTTGAGTGCCAGAAAAGAGAGGAATAACCAAAGCCATTCGATCTTCAGGATACTGATAAAGGGCTTTAATGGATTGGAAAAAAAATTAATACGTTTTAAACAGATACCCTAATTGAAATTTGAGGGTCAGCACTTAAGCAGGAAGTATTTCAGTAATTTAATAAACTGGAGCATTTTTGAGCAGCAGCTTTTTTGCATGGGAGAGTTCCTCCTGCAGTCTCATTCACCCATAGCCTGAACAAAGAGTTTTCGTGTTCTTGGCCGGTTATCATGATCAATAAGGACGATCTGCTGCCATATTCCCAGTACCAGTTCCCCTTTTAAAAGAGGCACTGTTATTCCAGGTCCCATAAAGGTAGCTCTGATATGCGAAAAGCCATTATCATCACCCCAGGTCTGGAAATGTCGGGAATGCATGGTGTAACTCAGTCCGTGAGACAGTTATTTAATCGGAGAAGAATTCTTTAACAGAAGAAAATAAATTAGCCAGACTTTCAGGATTCGTTTTTTTCCTGGTGTTTAAAAATATTGCTGATTTTCTGGATTGCGATCAACTCATCTTCTCCATCGGCAATGATCTCAAGCTTAGGACAATTCTCAGTTCCCAATAATAAAACCTCAAGAATGGAGCAGCAATCGGCTACAAGATTATTTCTCTTTAATGTGATCTTTGACTGTGAGTTTTTTCCGGTTTGAAGTATATCATATATCAGAGAATCGGAGAATTCCAATTGGTCATTCACATGAACAACTCGGTTAATCATAATATATTCCTTCAGATGGTGTGCAATGAATTAGAATTATAATCCAGTATTAAACAATCTTAACAACAAAATTTCGCTCCGGCAACAGTTTTATTAATACTAACCGTCTTTTTTTATATCATTCCACAGGATTTAAAAAAAATTGACAAAAAATCTGGTGAGGTTTAGAAATTCGTTGGTCCATAAGATGTTCGATAACAAATTTCCCCCGCTGGATGAGTCCCCTTATTAGGGGGGAATTTTTTGTCTGACAATTTCTTGCTGTTCTATTCAAGCTGATAGTATACAGATCTTATATACCTAAAGGGTTTGAGTCTCGGGCATAAATTACCTATCGATTCGGTTGAACCGATAATCAGATATCCATAACTGGCCAGCATATCAGCTAAACGATTATATAATTTCTTTTTATCTTCTTCTGAGAAATAGATGGCTACATTACGGCAGAAAATAATGTCAAATTTGTAAGGAAAGTAAATTGGTTCGAGCAAATTCAATAATTTGAATGTTGCCATGGCTCTAATTTCATCGCGGATTTTCCAGGTGTTGCCATCCTTAATAAAATATTTCTCCAGCTTGGCTTGTGGCATTCCCCGCTCTATTTCCAACTGATTATATTTTGCATAGCTGGCCTTGGCAATTACGTTATCTGATATATCAGTACCGAGCAGCCTCACATCAAATTGTTTTTTCCCTTCCAGCAGTTCACTGATAATTATTGCTATACTGTATAACTCCTGCCCGGTAGAGCATGCAGCACTCCAGATTCTTACAGGGATTTCTCCATTTTGATGCTTTTTCTTAAGGATATCAAACAGATCAGGTAAAATCTTATACTGCAGAAGCTCAAAAGGGGCTGAGTCTCTGAAAAAGGATGTTTCATTTGTAGTTATTGCATTAATAACTTTTCTTTTAAGGGTACCTGATATGTCAGCTTTAACTTTTGAATACAAATCCAGCCAGGAAAAACTTTTGGTCTCCTGCATCAGTGGAAAAAGTCTGCTTTCAATCAGGTATGCTTTATTACTATCTATATGGTTTCCGCAGATACTTTTGATGTAATTACTCCATATCTGCAGATCCTGAGTCAATAGCGGTGCCACAAAACACCTTTCCGGGCCACGATGATTTCTTTCTCATTCATTGCTTCTGGTTTTCTTCGATATGCAGGATTTTATTGAAATCAAGTAAACCTGCTGCAACACCGTCCCGGTTTTTAAATACGCCGGTAATGAATTCCGCTTGCACCCCATTGACATTTCTGGGTGGCGGTTTAATGGAATCTTTTTCCAGTTGAACCACTTCATTTACTTTTTCGACCAGAATACCAATAAATTCCTGCTTCCATTCTACAATCAATACTCTGTTCTGATCACTTTCCAATACAGGCGGCAAATCCAGTTTTTCTCCCAGATCTATCACTGTTACTACCCGTCCCCTTAAATTCATTACGCCTCTGACGTAAGATGGGGCGTTATGAACCTGTGTCAATTTTTTTATTTGAACAACCTCCTGTATCTGGTTTGCATCGATACCAAAAAGAGCATTATCCAGAATAAAAGTGGCAACGAGTATACCGGAATCATTAACTGCATCCATAATTTTTTCCTTTTAAAGAAATCTCCTGCTTAATGGCTCACAGTTTAAATTTTGAAACTATCTTCTTTAACCGGTCTGCCATCCCGTAAAGTTCCTGTGAACTTGAACTCACCTGATCTGTAACCCGAACGACTTCGTTGACAGTTGTTTTGATCGATGAGATGTCTTCGGTTACCGATTTTGACACTTTTGCGGTGAGACTCATCTTTTCATTTGCATCTTTTACACTATCTGTAGCCCTGGAGATATTGGAAGCAATATCTCTGGTGACAGTAGCCTGTTCTTCAATAGCAGTAGCAATAGAGGTAACGATTTCTCCCACATTCTTGATTATTTTGGTTATCCCCTCAATATCCGAAATTGCGCTTTCTGTGGCGGTCTGGATACCTGATATTTTACTTTTGATTTCACCGGTGGCAGAGGCTGTCTGTTCGGCCAGAGTTTTAATTTCATTGGCTACAACGGCAAAACCTTTACCTGCGGTACCGGCCCTTGCTGCTTCAATTGTAGCATTAAGGGCCAGAAGATTTGTTTGAGCAGAAATGCTGTTTATTGTTTCGGTAAATGTACTTATATCCTGTGCAGCAATTCCCAGATTTTTCACCACCTCCACGATATGTTCCCCCTGCTGCATCGCCTCACTGCTGACTTCACGTGCCTTTTCAGCATTGGAAGCTATATCAGAGATGGTAGCGCTCATCTCCTCGGTAGCAATAGCCACAGATGAAAGGCTGCTGTTGGCATTTTCCATTCTGGAAGCCGCAGAATCGGTATTTGTACTCATCTGTTCTGATGAATTCACAGCAGTGGCAGCTCTGCTGCTCATATCATTTGCTCCTGAATTCAACTTCTTAGATATGGTTGAGAGTTCATTTGACGATGATGCCAGGGTCTGAATGCCGCTTGTCAGATCAGATACCATGTTTCTCAGACTGGTAATAACTGTCTGCAGTCCTGCTGCCAGTACTCCCACCTCATCTTTACGGTTAATCAAACTCTCAGAAACATTCCGGGTAATATTTCCATCCGAAACCTCTTTCAGATGTGACTCAACATTTAAAAATGGAACCACTATACTTTGGGTTGAATAAACAGCAAAAAGCACAGATAAGGTTAATGCAATTATAATAACTGCTAACAAAAGCTGATTCCCTCTGGAAAGCGACTTCTTGCTGTTGGTTTCAGCTATTAACATCTTCTGGTCCTGATGCTGCTCAAACATTCTGGAAGCATTGAACAGCTTTTCCATTGCAGGAACTGCCTTCCGAAGGAAAGTATTTACTGCTTCCTCCTGATTTCCGGCATATAAAATTTCCAGCACTTTCTCATTAAATGGTCTGGCATAATCAATTGCTTCAGAAATTTTATCCAGTAATTGTTTTTCCTCTTCATCGGCCATCGGATAAAGGTTTCCCATTTCTGATTTATACTGTTGGCGATAGTTATTGATAAAAGATTTGTACTTTTCCCTTTCCTGGTTATCTTTGGTCAATAAAATTGCTGCCATGTTCTCACTGATACCGTGAACGGCTTCTGAAATATCTGTTGCACCCTTAAGCATTTTTGAGGCTGCCAAAGTCTTTTTTGCATCCTTTTGAATGTTGGAGGACACTGAAATTGCAATTATAGCCGAAATCAGTAAAAAGGTGGATATAGCACCAAACCCCATTGCTAAACGTTTTCCGATTTTCATATCTTTCAAATAACTCATATTAAGCATTCTCCATCTTTATAATGTTAATTATTGGTAATTTTCTGTTTTTCCAACTGTTTACTTATACTGCTTAAAAGGCGGTCCCGATCCAGTTTTACCTGATAATCAGTGATTCCTGCCTGCTGTCCTTTTATCCTGTCTTCTTCACCGGCAAGAGATGTGAGTGCAATAACCGGGATATCGTTATTGGGAAATTCACTGCGGATTTTGCTGCACAATTCAAATCCGTTCATCTTTGGCATTTCAATATCAGTCACTATAATGTTTATCCTGTCTTTATTTTCCTGCAATTTTTCCCAGCCGTCTATCCCATCTACGGCGGTGATTACACTGTGTCCACCATCCTCAAGGTATTTGGCTACCTGACCACGGAAAAATTCGGAATCTTCAACCAGCAGAAGAGTTGCAGAATTGGCTGTATGATCTTTTCTGGATTGAATTTTCCAATCCGGATGAAGACTGTCTATCAGTTCAAATATGTCCACCATAAGCACTGTTTTCTCATCTATAATTACCGAACCACTGATTCCATGCTGCCTGTGAGTGCTGGTATCGACCACAAATTCTTTTTCAACCACAGATACCGGCATCAATCCCAATAATCCAATATTATGATTTGAAACAGATGTCACTACCACTGCCAGTTCACCATTTAAAGGGACAGGAGCAACTTTTGCCAAATCTGCCAGCTGTACCAGCTGCAAAGAAGCTCCTCTGTACTGCATTGTACGAACACCTCCTTTTAATTCAATCTGATCAGCTTTGATTTTTTCAACCCGTTGAACCAGATCCAGTGGGATTGCACATGTCTCATCCTCCTGGTTGTTAAATAACAAAAGTGAATGTGTGCTGTCACTGAATACTGAACTTTCATCGGATCGTTTCTTTTTTTCGTTAATAGCAGAAACCGATGTTATCCCTGCTTTAAGAGCTATTCCATTTACATCCAGAATCAATGCCACTTCTCCATCTCCCATTATAGTAGCACCTGCATACTCCTGTAAACCTTTCAGATGTGATCCAAGCGGCTTTACCACAATCTCCTCCGTATCCCGCAATTCATCCACTACAAGTCCATACTGAAGTAAACCGCTGGAGATGATCACAATGTTAAGATCACCGGATGGCCTCCTTCTGCGATCCTTTGTTGCTCTGCGATTGCAGGCATTGGGGTTATCAGAATTCAGAAAATCTCCATCAATATTTCTTTTCGGGCTGCGCCTGTCTGCAATATTTTTCCTTCGATCGATTTCCTTATTGTTGGTGTTCGGATCGGTATAGGTTTTAATGATTCCAAGAATGTCTGAAAATCTTACCACAGGAATAAGTTCCCCCCGGACAACTACTACTTCTGCATCTCCGACCACCTGTATTCTTTCCTTTACCTGAGAAGCCCGTATTCTCAATAATTCTACTACGTTTACCTGAGGAATTGCGAAGCGTTCCCTTTCCTCCACCACTATCAATGATGGTATGATAGCCAGAGTCAATGGAAGTTTAATGGTGAAAACTGTGCCTTTTCCCTTTATGGAACGTATAGTAACCTTTCCTCCAAGCTTGTCCAGGTTGTTTTTAACCACATCCATTCCAACACCTCTGCCGGAAGTTTCAGTTACTTTGTCGGCAGTCGAGAGACCTGGCAGAAAAATGAGAGCGTTTTTATCATATTCGGTCAAGCCTTTTAATTTTTCTTCGTTAATAAGTCCCATAGATAATGCTTTACTGACAATTTTATCGGTATTAATCCCTCCACCATCATCTTCGATCTCCACCACAACATGACCGGCTTCATGAAATGCCCTCAGATTGATAGTGCCTTCAGGAGGTTTTCCTGACTGTATTCTTTGCTGCGAAGGTTCGATACCATGATCGGCAGCATTTCTGACCATGTGTGTAAGCGGATCGCTGAGCCCCTCAATTATGGTCTTATCAAGCTCAACATCTTTGCCTTCGATTACCAGACGCAGCTCCTTATTCAAGCTCTTGGATAAGTCTCTGATCATTCGCGGAAACTTGTTGAAAATATTTCCTATCGGCTGTAATCTGGTCTGCATTACGGCTTCCTGAAGTTCTGAAATAACAAAACTCAATCTCTGGGCAGAAGCAGAAATTGCCCTTTTGTCATTACGGGAAATCGCATCAATCAGTTGATTTCTGCTCAAAACCAGTTCCCCGGCCTGGGACATTAAAGTATCAAGTGCCTGAACATTAATTCTTACCGTTTCTGGTACAGCTTTCGAATTACCACTTCCTTCATCTGGATTTTTTTGCGTTTGAACCTGATTATTAGCTTCAACAGGAGCAATAGTCTTAACTTCTTCAACCTGTTTTTGGATAGGCTCTGCTTTTTTTGCCGTTTTATTTTTTCTGCCGGTTTTTGATGGTCCACCGTTTTCAATTTTGGATTTAATATCTTTTGGCCTGAGTAGGGTGTGGACACTGCGTTTTGGGACTTCAACTGCCTGATCAATAAAACCAGGTTCCAAAACCGTTCTGTAAATCACTTTTACCGGTAGATTTTTACCAGGCTTATCTTCCAGTGTGCCTATCGATTGCATATCCAGTGAGGTATCGATTATTACACCCATTTTGGAAAGTGAAGCTATAAGCTCCAAAAAGGATTTGCCTTTGCGTTCGATGTCGTGGAGAAGATCATATTCTATAAGGTAAATATATTGCGATTCCTTGCGTGCAGCCTGAAGGTCAATTTCGGGAATAGTTACATTCTGGCGGTATTCATCAGAGCTGATATTTGTTTCACGACTAAGAACACTTTTTTCCTTCCCGCCCAGACTCTGTTCTACCAGATTCTGAAGCGCCTGGTCGAAAGAAGAAATATCGTGAGGGACTGCTTCTTCGGGATCATTTATCAGCGCACTGAGAGCATCAAATGCATTCAGCAGAACATTTATAGTTTCTGCATTGATTTTCAATTTTCTGGACCGTATCATATCCAGGGCGGTTTCAATACGGTGTGCAAGAGTTTTGATTTTTTCCAGGTTAAAAAATGCCGATCCACCTTTTATTGAGTGTGCAGCCCGGAACACTTTGTTTATAAGTTCTGTATCGGCATCATCTCCTGCCTTCTCTATTGCCAGAAGATCGGATTCGATGTCCTGGAGATGTTCGCGACATTCTGCTAAAAATTCTGTTAACAGGTTATCACTCATGATTATTGTCCTGTACTTAAGGGCATTGGTTAGACATTATTGGCGTTTTTCAATTATAAAGTAAGAATTCAAACGTAAACTGATAAAAAAGTCATACAATTCTTCTGAAAGGCCGATGATTCTGAGGGTTCCTCCGTTCTTTGACAGAGAATTATAGGTAGCAGCCAGAAAGCCGATTCCAGTTGAATCTATGAAATTGACACCACTCATATCCAGAATCACAGAATTTGGACCATTTTTGATCAGCTCTTTTAATTTTTCCCTGAACTCGTCTAAGTTTCCAGCAATCAGTTTCCCTTTCAGTTTAGCTGTAATACTGTTTTCACTAACTGTTTCAACTGAACTAAGCATTACACCTCCTCTTTAGCTGGTTATAGCGCATCCCGCTTTACTATTAAAATTCATTGTTTTACATGCACTATACCACGCATTTAAACTTCATTGATGGATTATATAATCATGGTTTATAAAGGGCTATAGTTTTTTAACCACCTGAAAAAAGAGACTTTCAGAAATGGATCGCTATTTGCTTTTTCAGTTTCTGAATAACTGCAGGTTAAGCGGGGTAAAAATGAATGCAAAAGCGCACTATTATTATGAAATTCCCGAAGAGAGAAATCCTCAGGTAATCCTTTCTGATATATGTATTTATGGGGCTACTTCGGCAGGTATATGTGCGGCGGTTCAGGCAGCCTCTATGGGTAAGAGAGTGACAATTTTAGCATTCAATCGCCATATCGGAGGAATGACTACCTCAGGTCTTGGGGTAACCGATGTGGGAAACAAACACGTTATAGGCGGTCTGGCACAAAAATTTTATAAGGAAATCGGGGCCTGGTATGGAACTGATAAGGAACAATGGTTCTTTGAACCTCATGCGGCCTTAAAAATTTACGCCAACTGGCTTCAAAATAAAAATATCTCTCTTTTTACCGAATGCAGACTCAAAGGAGTGGAAAAAGCAGCAAACAGAATACTCTCCCTGCAAGTAGAGAAAGGTACCATATTTAAGGCTTCGGTATTTATAGATGCCAGTTATGAAGGTGATCTGATGGCTAAAGCTGGAGTAAGTTATACCATCGGAAGAGAGAGTAATGAGGTTTACAATGAACTATTTAATGGTATACAGTATTCCTCCCATCATAACTTTAAAATGTTTGTAGATCCTTACCGTAAAGAAGGCGATCCTTCCAGCGGGCTGCTTCCATGCATCGAGGATGTTCCAATAGGAGCTCAGGGACAAGCCGATAACAGAATTCAGGCATACAATTTTCGCTTATGCCTAAGCAGCAACCCCAAAAACAAAATCGAGTTCAGTAAACCTGACAATTATGATCCGGAAACCTACGAAATTCTATACCGTTATATACGCAGCGGGATTTTTGATCTGTTCGGTCTTTCCAGATCTATACCCAACCAGAAGGCAGATCATAATAACTGGGGTGCTTTCAATTCCGATTTTATTGGTGGTAACTACGGATGGCCGGAAGGGGATTATAAAACCAGAGAGCAAATATTTCAGAACCATTATAATTACCAGTTGGGAATCTTTTATTTCTGTGCTAACGATTCACGTCTTCCTTCTGTAGTTCGGGAAAAAACCCGACAATGGGGGCTGGCAGCAGATGAATTTTCAGATAGCGGCAACTGGCCTGAGCAACTCTATATAAGAGAGGCCCGTAGAATGATTTCCGATTATGTACTGACCGAAAACGATGCTATCGGAAGAGGATCTGTAGAAGAATCCATCGGAATGGGTTCTTACCGGATGGATTCCCATAACTGTAAACGGGTTGTACACGCATCCAGAGCTATTAATGAAGGTGATATAGAATTGTCCCCCTTGTCTCCTTTTCCAATACCATATCGGAGCATAACTCCTAAAAGATCCCAATGCATTAACCTGCTTGTCCCTGTTTGTATTTCTGCATCACATGTAGCATACGGGTCAATCCGCATGGAGCCGGTTTTCATGATTCTTGGACAATCTGCTGGAGTAGCTGCTTCCCTGGCATTGCAGAAAAATGGTATCGTGCAGGATATATCCTATAGCGATCTGGAATACAGGCTGCATCAGGAAAATCAATTTACCTTTGAACCGGCTAAAACAAAAAAATACCGTATAAGTTCTGAACCGGGTTCATCTAAAATCGCTTTGGAAGCTAAAATGTAAGATCTGTTTTATATGATAATTTTAAAATCAATTCTCATTATTTTATACTCTGCAATGTTTTTAAACTGCGCAGAAAAATGGGGACTGCAGAGAGACATTATGATTGTTAATCTGAACATTCCAAATCGTGATTGGGATCCCAAAAGACCCGACAATAGTGTTGGCTGGTGTGCCGAAACCTGCATTCAGATGGCATTGGCTTACTATGGAGTTGAAATATCTCAGAAAAGCATAAACAGAGCCGGTTCTCCCAGTCACCCTGACCTTTACATGGATGATATTGATGTGGCCTTGAAGGAGCTTTCCATCAAGTACGTCTCCTGGAAAGGCAAAGACAAGGACCTGGATGATTTTATCATCTGGATAAGAACGATGTTGGACTCCCATTATCCAGTGCTTTGCGGAGTCAAAATATATCCCGATGAAAATCCGGATTGGTTTCTGGATCATTTTGTCCTCATAGTTGGTTACAGTAAAAAAGGATTTCTGGTTAATACAAATATGAATGGGCAGAAGCTGATAAGTTACAAACAACTATCCTCTTTACATCATGGTTTTTCCTTTAGAAACCGGAAGAATCGTTATTTTGCCAGAGCAATTACCGGACTGAAAAAAACGGTTCCCACATTTAAGATCAATTAAGGTTACCATTCTTCAGTTTTCAAGAGCATTTTGGCTGCCGGGCAATATAATTGATTTCTGGAAACATTTCAGTTTAGAACTTCGGAACAGTTTTTTTATTCAATGGTGCGCAAAAAATCAATATTGATCCAGAATAACTGATAATATTCTTCAAGGTTAAAGGCACATCTCAGAAAAGGCTTATTTCTGTTCCTCAGGCTTTCCTGTTCTCAAGTGGCGGCAAGAGTTTCATCTTTTAATGCTGACTCCCCTGTGATTGACACCAGCAGGGTTACTGATAATGTAAACAGGAGTTTACACGGTTTTCTTAAAATAGCTTTGATCGCCAATTCAAGAACCCAAATACTGGTCAGCCGCTTCACTCCTTTGGATGTCCGCTTATTTCTGCTTAATCAAATTTCTTATTCTAACCGATAATAATATACCAATGGGGTAGATCAGGTATTTTATCTTATAAAAGTTATTCTGCTGGCTTTAGTCCAGTTCCCATTTAGCAATCCTGATCTGGTCCAGACATAATTGATTCTGCTTGTGACTTTGCCTTCAGAATCAGTTCGCACAACAAAAAGGGAATCATTCTTCCATTCGTTGTTTCCCAGATCAAGGAGTTGGGTAGTTATTACAGTACTGTCAGACTCTTTCCTTATATCACATCTGAGGGTAGGCACCCAGCGCTTCATTTTTTCGTCGTAGTATAGTTCACCATTGAGAAACACTCCACTGGTAGCAAGCGTGTCAAAATATTTCTCATACTGCCAGACATTGGAAATTTCTTCAATTTTTCCTGACTCGGTAATATCTCCTGAAGAAGGGATTTTACATATCTTGTTTTCGTAGCTTACTAAATTCCATTTTTTTCCGCTGTTGTCAGCTACAAAAAGTGATTCTGCTACAGTATAACTATTTGAATTTGCATTAAACTTACGTTCCCACTTCCAACATTTACCGCTCCATTTCTTTGTTTGCGGATCCAGGCTTTTTTGCCAGAACCGATTCAACATCAGGTTCCCCTTTGAATCACGGATTTGCGAAGAGACGTAAACCGGAACCAATTTATCATCGATATACTCTTCCAAACTATCAGTTTTTATCTGGTCCCCTTTCAAATATCGATAAAGCTTTGCAGTGTTTGGAACCCATCTGTTCATTCTGTTGTCCCAATAATCTATTGAAAACTCTTGCGGTGATGACTTACTTATCTTGCGATATCTGTATCTTTCTGATTCAGTTTTTTTGGTGTCAGAGCGCCAGGTTTTATTAGTTTCCACCCAGCAGTTTTCATTCAGATAATTATTTTCCACTGTATTAATAATTTGGAAGGAATCGATTTTTTCATCAGAAAAGCATTTTTCTATATTAACAGTTTTTGACACTCTTCCTTTTTTATCATAGAAGACACTGTCCGAAGCAAACCAGTTTTTCTTTACCGGATCCCATTGAGCATCTTGAAGTACCACTCTTTCTGATTTTTCTTTAACGGTGTCGATTATCATACGGTAGCCTTCAGTAAGCTCCAAGCCTGATGAACTGTTGTTTCTCTTGTATATCAGCAGGCAGGTTTTATAGTGCAGATCATCATAAGCCGACTGGATCAGGGATTCTTTTTCCCATCTTGATCCGTCCCATATCTCCAATAGTTCACTGATGCAGTTGCCGGCAGAATCGTAAGTCATGGTTCGCCGCTTATTGCTTGACCAGCTGTATCCTTTCCACACTTCCTCGATGATAACATCTTCTCTGTTTTTAGTTATTGATGCAGTTTCATTTTGGGCAAATAATGTTGAGGCCCCAAAAACCATCAAAAAAAATGCACTTTTAAAAAATATCCACTTAATATTGTAAACTCTCATATACTTACTCCTGATAGGGTGAATAATGGTTTTTAAGGGAAGGAAAATTATTACCATTTAACCAGGCCGATTCGAAAACCGTACCGGTTTTTTTCTCTCTTCATGGGAATTTGATATTCGAATTCTGTCTGAATCTGGAAACCATCAGACATCATCATATTGTATCCAATTCTGAGATTGTCAATTTCATACCTGCGTTCACCAGAAGCAGGGTTATGTCTGAAACGCTGATCCAATCTGATATGCAGTTGCTGTCCTTCGATAAGGCTTAAGTAATAGCCGAAATTCAGCTCTGTTTCGGGAGTAAATCTGAGAACATGAACCGAATCACCGATGTCTTCTCCGGTGAGATTTTCAATGGCATCCAGATAAAATCCCATAAACTGCTGATCAGGGGCAAAATCAAAATTTATTTCTATTCCCGGTGCAGAATAGAATAAATCACTAAACAGTCCGGCTTCCAGAGTCAGATCAAAAGAAAAATAGTTACGGGAATACAATTTACTGATTGCACCCATAAAAAAGCCACTCTCCCCATAGCTAAAGCGCCTGCTCCCTTGCAACTGTACTCCCATATAGGCGGAAATGAAAGGATTAAGACCTTTGCCCAGAATTACCCTGGATTTTACTTTCGAGTCATTCATGTCAGATTGCATTTCGCTAATTCCGAAATCAATGGAAAAATATCCGGTTTGAGGATTGAATGTTTCCACTGTGTTTATTGAGAAAGCTGATCGGGTGAGAAAAATCAGAAAAATGAAAGCGAATAATCCTGTAAGTACCTTTTTGTTTGCTAACACGCTATCCTCCTTTAGTATGTAGAAAGTTATTGCAAAAAAAAGTCCGGAAGGATTTCCCTTTGAAAACCCTGCCCAATCAAAGCAGGGTCAAATCAATAGAATCGCAATTCAACTACCAATATTGGACTGTGAACGGGCGGGAATACCAAACCAGGCGGTTGAAGAGGGTAATGTTTCACCTTTCATAAGCAAAGACAGTCCATCTAAAACCGCCCCGTTTTTCATAGAGGAATCATAAAGAACCACAGACATTGGCCCCACAGTGGCATTTTTCCCTATATATAAATTTGACATCTTCATTACTCTGTCTTCAAATAGATGTGTCTGAATGGTGCAGCCATAATTTAACGATGCATTATCATCTATATAAACCAGATCAAACTCGGTTATCTCTGTAGTTTCCATAAATACGTTCTTACCTATCCTGCAACCTAAAAGACGGAAGAATGCAGGCAAGAATGGAGTTCCCTGTATCATTTGTAATAACAGAGGAAATGCCAGATTCTCACAGAGAGAATTTATAAACTCGTTTTTCCAGACAAAAAGGCTCCACAAAGGTTTTTGCAACTGACGGTATCTTCCAACCAGCAACCATTTCAAAATAACGGTTACCAGTGTGACAAATAATGAGGAGCCAAATATTACCACTGGACAAAACAAAACATAAGAAACCAGTGAAGCTACCGGCCCCAGGATTTCGGACATGAACCAGTAAGAAAAAATAAAGCAACAACTGGTCAATGCAGGCGGCACAGTAATTTTAAAAAACTCCACAATACCCCGAAGTATAACCATGTAGAAAGGAGGTTCAAATGTCTTCTTCAATTCAAACTGCTGACTTTCCTGGCGTTTGGGAAGAATTATGGGTGGAGAACCCAACCAGTTGGTATCATTAATGGTTTGATATGCGCATTCCTGAGGAGGTTTTGAAAGAACACCAATAAGGCAGTTATTTCCGATGTTTGTCCCAATAGGAATCAAGGCACTGTTGCCAACAAAGGATCTCTTTCCCACCACCGTCTTTCCTACATGAACTGTCCCATTCCTGACCACCGCAGGACCTACACTGGCCGAATCTGCTACAAAACTTCCCTCCTCCACACTGAGCAGATCAGCAGTTATGTGATCAACTGTAGAGATTTCAGCCCTTTTTCCTATTTTTGCTCCCAGCATTCTGAGCCACAAAGGAAGAAATATGGTAGCATAAAGCGGTTGCACCGTCATAAGACTCAACTGTACCAGAGTATCTACCACCCATTTCCTTATGTACTCTTTACTGTAAACAGGATAACTGGTAGCACCATCCTTCGGTAATAATATCTTTTTCACCACGGCCACTGAAACACAAAATGAAATTGTGTAAAGCGCTGCCAATGGAATTGTAGATGCTAATGTATAAAGAAGTCCATTGTTTACATAGAGGGTAAAGGCCACAATTGTCCATGGTGTCAAAAGAAAAACGGGAAGAATCAGTACCAGTAAAAAAGCCAGTGAAAAAGCTATCTTGTATGATATGGTAGGTTTGAGTGAAGCAGCGTATTCTTCAAACTCTCTGTTTGATTTCCCGTGATTATTTACTTTTGCTGCAGGGGAACCCTCCCAGTGTTCTCCGCTTCTGACAGTTGCACCAGAGGGAAGAAGAGATAATTCCGCCAGTTCGGAGAAATCTTCCATACCTGAATTTTCAGATAATACCGAACGGGTCCCCACTGTACAGTTTTTACCAATAGTAATCGGTCCAATATGAACCATCCCGTTTGACACTTTGTAGGCCATAAGATGTGCATCAGCATTGATACAGGTATTATTTCCGATGGAAATCATGTCACATACTCTGAATCTGTCAGAACCCATATGAACATTTCGGCCTATCTTTGCACCAAGCAACCGGTAATACCATGTCAGAAAAGGGGTGCCCCTCATGATGCGGGTAGGAACCAGATCCATTAATCTGCTTACAAACCAGAATCTAAGATAGAAAAAGCCCCACAACGGATAACTTCCCGGTTTGAATCTTCCGATAATCAGCCATTTGCCAATAATTGACATGCTTATCACTGCAGGCAAAAGAAGCAGCATCGCAGCGAAGGACACTATGACCCATTCGGTAACCTCTATTTCAGGATTGAAAAAATCAATGATGAAAGGAATTATTAATGGTGTAGAGAATAACATGAATATCGGGTAAAGCGCTACTGTCTGAAAAAGGCTGCATACTGCGCTTTTCCACCGCTTCAGAGCTGTATTTTTTACACTCTGAGCTTCATTCATTTCATCTACTGTGGCAGAAGGTCTGTTCGCTGTTTCTTTTTGAAGAACCGATGCCAATGCTTCGATAGTTCTATACTGATAAATATATTGCAAAGGCAAATCTTTCATTCCATCAGCGTTTCTTAACTCAGATACGATAGTGGCTGCAAGCAGGGAATGGCCTCCAATATCAAAGAAATCATCTGTAACGGAAATGTCTTTTCTATCAAAGTATTTTTGCCATATCTCATGTATCAGTTTTTCATAAGAGTTTCGTGGTGCAATAATATTCCTGTTAATCTTAATCTCTGCAGTATTTAATGATGGAAGTTTTTTACGGTCAATTTTGCCACTGGGAAGTACCGGTAACTCATCAAAAAAGAGAAACTGCCCCGGAATCATGTAGGAAGGGAGAAAATTTTTCAGAGAATTTCGAAGTTCCTTTTCGTCTATTTTTTTCCCATCCTCCGGAACAATATATGCCACCAGTGATTGAATATCCTGTGCATTAGTGCACAAAGCAACTGCCACCTGACGTGCCTGAGTGGATTTTACGATGGTTTCTTCGATCTCTCCCAGCTCGATTCTCTGTCCCCTGAGCTTCACCTGATCATCGATGCGCCCTGCAAACTGTATACTGCCATCCGGAGCAAAACGGGCCCGGTCACCTGATCTGTAAAGCCTTCGGGGGAAACCGTTTCCAACATCAAAGGAAGGAGTGATAAATTTCTGGGTAGTCAGCTCATCCCTGTTTAGATATTCCTTTGCAAGACAATGCCCGCCAATGCAAAGCTCTCCAGTCATTCCCGGTGCAACTGGTTGAAGATTTGAATCGAGGATAAAAACCGCATAGTTTGGAGCAGGTCTTCCGATGGAAGGTTTTATTCCTTTTCTGCATTCACCGCAGGTAGCTATAACAGTTGCTTCGGTGGGACCATAAGTGTTAAATACCTTCCGCTTGCCATCCAGCCAGGGATCTATCGCTTTAAGATGACACTCTTCACCTCCCAAAATCAGTATCCTCACCGATTCAACAGGAGTCTGCATCATAGATATCTGAGTGGGTACAGTAGAGAAAACAGTTACTTTCTGATCATTGAGAAATTTTACCAGATCCGGACCAGACAATGCCTCCGATTTAGTTGCCGCAACTAAAAGTGCTCCGCTATACCATGCCAGCCACATCTCTTCCACCGAGGCATCAAAAGAAACCGAAAAGCCCTGAAAGACTCTGTCCTTATGATTGACTTTGAAAAGATGGCTTTCACCACGGATAAGATTGCATACTGTCCTATGAAGCAAAACCACTCCCTTGGGCCTGCCGGTTGTTCCTGATGTGTAAATAACATAGGCCGGATCATCTGAAGTCAAGTTATTCTCTTCCGGGGACAGGTTTTCGGTGCTGAATTTTTTAAGTTCTTCTGAAAGATCCTCCATGATAATGCAATCACCACTCAAACCGTTCTGTTTCTGAAGCATTGAATCAGTAATGACTGTTTTTACATCTGCATCCTGAAGAATGTAGCTGATACGGTCTGCAGGTGATCTGGGATCTATGGGTACATAAGCTGCACCAGCCTTCAGTACACCCATGATTGCAATAAAAACATTTTCGGAGCGTGGAAGAAGAATAGCTACGAATGAGCCTTTTTTCACACCTCTGGATTGTAAAAGCCTGGCTAAGGAATTAGCTTGGCCGTTAAACTCTTTATAGCTTATCTGTTCTCCTCTGCATTGCAGAGCAGCTTTGTGGCCAAATGTTCTGACTGTGTTTTCAAATAATTGAGGAAGAGTTGAAGGACTTGATATCTGCTTATCCACGAGTGAAACACTCCAGTTTCTAAGCCTCTCCATCTCCTTCTCAGAGAGCATTTTCAGTAAAGAAATTTCAGTAGTTGGGTTATCACAGAAATCCTTAATCAACACCGTGAAATGTTCAAACCAGTTTTCTGGAATACTTTTCTGATCAAATCCGGAATTATTGATTATCAGGCTGTTACTTATTGAAGACTCGAAAAGGGCAGACATGGCCAATGGCTGGTCTGGTTCCGAAACGATACTGCAGAAAAAAGGAGTAAATTCGTTTGAGAGATTTGTCAGCCATTTCCATCTTCTGCTTTTTTTAACAGATGCATTAACATCAGCAACAAGCTCGCATATCGAAAGGTCATGTCTGAGCTTGAAATCAAAAATTTCAGATTCATTCTGCAAGGAGGATTTTCCCAATCGAACTTTTACCTGATACTGTTGTTCATTCTGATAACGAAACATCAGTGTGGCAAAGGCGGCAATCAGCACCACGCTGCCGGAAACATTGTTCTTTTGGGAAAAATTATGAAATTTTATCAGATCATCTCCCGAAATTACCGAGAACTTGCTTTCCAGATCAAAAAGACCTGACAAATCCTCAGCACGGGATTTTTTTTCACTTACTTGTGTTTCCATCTACTCCAATCCTTTACTTAAGGTTGCACAATTACTACCGAGAAAACCGCAGTGCTTCTAAAAAGGCAATACGCGAATAATGCTGTTGTAACAAATGTGAATGGAATTCCCTGTCAATAATCAGTACCTATTGTCAATACTGAATCAGCTTTATTCTGTTTAACATCCAAAAATCAGGCCAGGAGGTAAATACAACCAGCCCATAACTGTTTGAAATGCAATGGGTTATGCGATTAGGCTGATTTTTAAACGGTAAATATGCAAATAATCTGGTGTAAAGAACAATTTTTACGGTTAAGTTTACTCAGGGCAGTTACTTTGCGAGCCTCAGGGACATTTGCAATCTGCAAAAGAGAGCTTTAGTTATTTACATGTGGATTATGGGCCAAGCCGATCGGGTACTGCAGAAATGCCTGCAGAGTCATTTTTTTTCATAGGTTTTCCTGAAAAGAGCTATTTTTATCTTTACAGTCATGAGGTATAAACTTTTAAAATCAAAGGAGAGATGATATGGTGAAGCATTTAAGAGAAAAAAAACAGCTTTTTTTTAATGGTATCGCAGGACTGTTTTTGTCCTTTTTTCTGAGCACATCTGCTTATGCCCAGGCAGACAACTCCACAGAGGTTAAGCTCAACCAACCGGATAAAACAAAAAGTTTCTCTCTAATGAGCGCGTTAAATCAGAGAGCTTCTGTCCGTAACTGGGCAGATAAGGAGATGGATATGCAGGATCTCTCTGATCTTCTTTGGGCAGCAAACGGCATAAACCGTCCCGAAAAAAACTTACGTACTGCTCCCTCAGCTCATAATGCCAAAGACATCGATCTTTTTGTTTTTACTAAGGAAGGGGTATACCTTTATGATCCCCAAAAGCACTCCCTTACTACAATCAAAAAGGGTGATTTCCGGTCCCAAATTGGGAAACAAAAATATGTAGTCAATGCCCCCGTTAGTTTGGTACTGGTCTCCGATATCAGAAGATTTAAAAAATCTGATAAAAAAATTTGCCTCAACTGGGCGGCTCTAGATGCAGGTATGGTCTCTCAGAATATCTCCCTCTTTTGTGCATCGGCGAATCTGGGAACCGTTCCCAGGACTTTTTTCGATGAAGATAAAATCAGAAAAGTACTGCAACTAAATCCTTCACAACACATTATGCTGCACCATCCGGTCGGCTATTTGACTGAAAACTGAAAGTCAGTTTTGGAATCGCATTTGCAGTGCCTGCCTGTAAGCGATCTTTATACTGGTTTATAAGCACCGGTAAAGCAGGAGGATACCCATGAATCATGGTGTTGGGAAACGGGAAGAAGAATTGATCTCATTTTCCAGATAAGAAGCTTTTGATACATCCTTAGCAGAAGCGATCAGGAATTGCAGATCGATACCGCACTATGTTCAGGGACGTAAAAAGAAGCACCAAAAATGAAAAAGATGGTTTCATGACTAAGATGTCAAGTGAAATTATCTTAGTGATTTGAATTTTAGAACGGCACAGGAAAAAACAGGGAGCTTGGGGGGCTGGGACTTTCACAGCTTCCTCAATTTAAAGAGGAATTCCTGGAGTTATGCAGAAAACTGGGAGTGTAGCTTTTTTGCAGTTATGCTCCAGTCAATATTATTTACAGAAAGTGAAACTGAATGTCTATACCTAAGCCTCTACTGTTTTTTCTATACTCAATTGTCAGTTTCGGACAAAATGTCCTTTAATATGTTTACATAGGTTTTCCAATGATCGAGCAAGGTGAAATAATTACCCTGATTTTGGGTATAGGCTGTGTGATCCTGATTGTTTTCAGGAAAAATCAATTGAGAAGAGTACCATTCTTCTCTCTTCTATTGAGCTCATATTTCTGCCTTTTCTTTGGCTTTCTCATGACCGTCTTAGAAACATTTTTCCTGAAGAATCTGCTTAATCTCCTGGAACATCTCGGCTATACTCTAAATACCATCCTGCTGGCATCCTGGTGCTGGAATGTTGCCTTAAAAGATAAAGACGTATCATGACTCCTGACATCTTATTAATACTGATCAGCATCATTTCCACTCTTTTTTCCATTATTATTTTTATTAAAGGGTCGAAAAACAACATATGGTTTAATTCCTCTTCATTGCTGCTTTTAGTTTTTACGCTTTTCTTTTCAATAAGTAACCTGCTGGAACGGATAGGCCCGTCAGAATTATTTGATCCTTATGAAAGCTTTTTTCTTCCGGTGATTTGGAGCTTCTTCTTTTTTAGAAATATTATAAATCTGAAAGTAATTGACATGCATAAAATCCAGGAGCAATTAAGAGTGTCTAATGAAAGATTTCGTCTGGTTACCGAAACCATTCAGGATATGTTCTGGCTGGATTCAGCAAAAGATGACAGGTCATTATTAGTGAGCTCCGGAATTAAAACGGTGTTTGATGAAAGCTTTGATGTGGATTTAAATACCCCTCTAAAAGCACATTACTGGCTTAAAGCAATAAGAGAGCAGGAACGGGAGTTTTATTCTCAGCAAGTAATAAAAAAAATAACAGAGGGACAACCATATAGGCTTGAATACAAAATCCGGACTAAAAGCGGTAAAACAAACTGGATTCTGGAAAAAGGATATCCCATAAGAAATGAAAAAGGACAGATTGAGATTATTGCAGGTGTTTGCTCCAACATAACCGACCGAAAGCTTACCGAGCTGGCTCTGAAAAAAAATGAGGAAAAACTACGAATAATTTTATCTTCAATCGGAGATGCAGTTATCACTACCGACACAGAAGGTAAAGTTGAATGGCTAAATAAAACTGCTGAAAAAATTACAGGTTGGTCCTCTACCGATGCGCAGGGAAAAAGGCTGTCAGAAGTAATTACTATTATCAGCAATAATAATCGATCAACTCTGATAGACCCTGTAAAAGAAGTCCTTAGCGCAGGAGATATTCTGGAAATAGCCTCCGATGCCATCCTGGTGGATCGCAATGGTAAAGAGTATCATATTGCCGATTCTGCTGCTCCAATAAAAGATGATCAGGGTACCACTCAAGGAGTGGTGATAGCTTTCACAGATGTGACTGCCAACTATAATCTTCAGCAGCAGGTAATTGAAAACAAAGAACGATTGGAGCTTGCAATCTCTGGTGGACAGCTTGGCACATGGGATTGGGATTTTCAAAGTGGAACAGTCATTTACAATGACTGGATGGCTTCAATGCTAGGTTATTCTACAGATGAAATCGAACCCCGTTTTTCTTTCTGGGAAAGTCTGATTCATCCCGATGATCTTTCCAGAGTTTTAAACAGTCTTAATGACCATCTTAAAGGGAATACCCGATTCTTCGAAAGTGAATACCGGCTTCGCACTAAATCGGGTGATTGGATCTGGGTACTGGCTAAGGGAAGGATAATAATGAGGGATATGGATGGACAGCCTTTACGGATATGCGGAACAAATCTGGACATTACCAGCAGAAAGAAATCTCAACAACAAATGGAACATCAAAAAGAAAGATTGCGATTAATGAACGAACGGTTAATAAAAGCCAATAAGAGTCTTGATGATGCCAACATTCGTCTGAAGGAACTCGATCTTCTTAAAAATGATTTCATCGCTCTGGCTTCTCACGAACTGCGCACGCCGGTCACAACAGTTCTGGGATTTGCTCAGACCCTGTTGACCCCGGGGCTGATCATTAATGATTCCAAACGTAATGAATATCTGAAAATAATCGAAAAAGAAGCAATCCGTCTTGGAAAGCTGATTAATGATCTTCTAAATATTTCGGCTATTGAAAAAGAACATAGCACCATGAACTTGAAATGTGAATCTCTGAATCAGATAGCACAGGAAGCAATTGACAGTATGAACCCCTCTGAGGATCAGATCATCAGGTTTGTTGATGGGCATAAACAATTGCAGGTATATTGTAATAAGGATCAGATCATTCAGGTATTTATAATTATTATTGAAAATGCACTTCGATATGGTAATGATATTCTGGTAAAGATAGAAGAAGATACTGCTCATAACCTGGTATCCATTCATGATAACGGTCCAGGAATTGCCTCCCATCATTTGAAAAGCATTTTTGAAAAATTCTATCGTGTTCAGGGAGAACAGAAACCTGGAAAAGGAAGCGGTTTGGGATTAGCAATCGCTAAGGATATCATTACAGCTCATGGCGGTCAGATATGGGCAGAATCAACTCCTGGTAAGGGGAGTACGTTTTTTTTTACTTTAAAGAAATGCCAGACTTAAAGGTAACAGCTTGCCATCGGTTCGGTAAAAAAACAGAAGAATAACAATTTGCAAGATATCAATACTGCAAATAAAGCTGCAGTTAAAGTTATACTTCATGCATATCTAAAGCCTCTTCTTCAGGAAAACCCATATACAATTTTGGTTATTCTTCCGAATCAATACATTTATTCACAATGTAGCGATTGAACCAGATCCATCGAAGCAGCACGGCTGGCTGGATACCATCCAAAAAATATCCCTACCAGCACAGAAAACCCAAATCCTAAAAGTATGGACCACCAGGTAACTGCTGCAGGAAGATTTACTACCTGAGAAACAAACCAGGCAAGTATAAAACCTAAAAGCATTCCGATAACACCTCCCACGCAGGAAAGCACTATTGCTTCGATTAAAAACTGTCTCAAAATGTCTTTACGTTTTGCCCCAACTGCTCTTCTGATACCAATTTCCCTGGTTCTTTCCGAAACAGAAACCAGCATAATATTCATTATACCTATTCCACCAACAACCAGTGACAGTACAGTTACTCCGATCATTAGACCGAATACTCCGGATGTTATGTTCCGGTAAGTTTTCAGAAGCTGCTCAGCAGTATTTATGCTAAAGTCATTTTCATCGGATGGTCCTACATTTCTTCTTCTCCTTAAAAGTGAAATTATCTCCTGGCGTGTCTTTTCGATAAGTTCAGGACTTCCCGGTTCAACAACAATGGTTACCGATTCTCTTCCACGGATACTGACCGGACCTGAAATAAACTTTATGTATGCAGATATGGGAATGATTATAATATTGTCCTGATCATTACCAAATAATTCTCCTTTTGATTGCAGAACTGCTATGACTTCAAACCGGTTTTGTCCTATAAGAATGGAATTCCCGACAGGGTCTGCAGAGCCAAAGAGCTCTTCAGCCACAGTCTTCCCAATCAGGCAGACCTGTCGATTCTGGTTCAGGTCAACCATGGTCAACTGTCTTCCAATTTCAATCTTAAATTCAGTGATGTATTGATAATCTGGAGTAGTACCCACCAGTTCAACTCCGTCCAGTACCTCACCTCTGTAACGCACAGTTGCCATACTGGAAAGCATTGGTGCAACTCTTCTGGCAGATTGCACCTGCTTAGAAACCGCCTCGGCATCTTCCAGCGTCAGATTTTTTCTTCCTCTGGCTTCCAGCATCTCCTCTCTGTTAAGAAGCCAACCCCGTTTCTGAACGTAAAAGATGTTGGTACCAATCGATGAAAGCTGACTGCCGATTCTTCTGTTTAATCCATCGATTAAAGCCAGCATGCCGATCACAGTCATTACGCCGATCATTACTCCGATAGTGGTAAGAATTGAGCGGAGTTTGTGAGAAAGAATTGATTTCAGGGCCAGTCTGACCGATTCCCAGATACTCATCAGGCAACCTTTTCATCACCTTCAATCGAACCGTCTTTTATATGGATGATTCGTTGTGCATGCAAAGCTACTTGCCTATCGTGAGTAACCAGTATGATGGTTTTTCGGTTAATGGAGAGTTCCTTGAAGATATTCATGATTTCTTCACCGGTCTTACTGTCAAGGTTTCCGGTTGGTTCATCCGCCAGAATAATCGGGGGATCATTTACCAAGGCTCGGGCAATAGCCACTCTCTGACGTTCTCCTCCTGACATCTCGGAGGGACGGTGGTGCGTTCGGTGAGACAGATTTACAGCCTCAAGAGCCTTTCTGGCGATTTCGGAGCGAATGTCAGGTTTGATCCCCGCATAAATCATCGGTAGTTCCACATTTTGTAATGCAGTTTCGGAGGTCAATAAATTAAAAGTCTGGAAAACAAAACCGATGCTCCGGTTACGCATCTCAGCCAGTTGATCATCTTTGAGTTCTGATATAGAAATTCCATTCAGAAGATAATCGCCACGGGTGGGCTTGGCAAGACAACCGATAATATTCATCAGTGTAGATTTTCCGGAGCCGGAGGGGCCCATAATCGAAATGAACTCTCCTTTGGTGACAGAGAATGAGATATTCTTAAGTGCATAGACTTTTACGGTATCCATCTGATAGCAATGTGTCACATTATGCATCTGAATGATATTTTCCTTTTCATTCACTTTTAACCCGCTCGCCATTTCTTAACTCCCTCAGAGAATTAAAAGGACCGGTTATCACCTGTTGACCGGGTTTTATACCGGACCTGATCTGAATATATTCCTCCCCTGCAATGCCTGTAATTACCGGTACCAGAGATGCTATTCCATTCCGAACCACAAAAACCGCTTCAGTCTGATCTTTACCTTTGAGTTCAATATCGGTGCTTCCGTTTTGAAATTCTTCAGAGAGCTGATCGACCGGACGGATAACAACCGATTGAATGGGAATCATGACTATATCGTCAAGTTGGGCTGTGATTATTTCGCTGGTAGCAGTCATTCCGGGCTTCAGTTCCGAAATGGTATCCTCAATAAGTATGCTGATATTGTAATTGACAGCAGCATCCTGTTCGGTTTCCTGGTCTTCTGCTGCATAGCTGACCTCATTCACCAATCCGCTTAATCTTTTCTCAGGTAAAGCCTCAACTTCGACAATTGCCTTTTGACCAATCTTCACTTTGGCTATGTCGGCTTCATCTACCTGACTTTCTACCTCCATTCTGGACAGATCAGCTATTACCATCAGTTTTGTTCCGGGATTATCCAGGGTTCCGGTAATAACAGTTTCTCCAGACTCGATATTAATCTGAATTACTGTCCCTTCGATAGGAGAAGTAATCCTGGTTTTTCGAAGTTGCTCCAAAGCCTGTTCAAGATTAGCCTTCGATTCCTTAAGCTGAGCCTGACTCAGTAGATGATTGGTTTTTGCTGACTCGTATTCCTGTTCTGAAATCAGATTTGATTTGTATAGCTGTTCGGCCCGTTTCCATTGAGAACGGGCCTGCTGGAGATTTGCCTGAGCGACCTCCAGCCCGGCCTGAGCCCTGCGTACCTGAGACCGGAATTCCGATGGATCGATTTGCAGCAACAGATCTCCCTTTTTCACCTCCTGTCCCTCTTTTACCATTAATTGTTGGACGATACCATTTATGGATGAAGAAATCTGGACTTCTGTGAGCGGACGAACAATTCCCGGAGCTGAAACAGTGGAAGTCAAATCACCCAAAGTTACCTCAGTAACAGTTACTTTAACAGCAGTTGAATTTCTCATAAAAAGAAGATATACCAGAAGGATTGTCAACAGGATCAAAATTGGAATTACTGCTTTTTTATTGGGTTTCATTGTTTACCATTCTCCAAGCAACTGAAGAATCCTGGCCTGTGCCAGATGATAAGCAATTATTATCTGTACCGCCTGCTGCTGGGCCTCAATAAACGTAACCTGACTGGTAAGTAACTGTTCTGATGAAGCTGCACCAAGCCGGTACTGTTCCTGCCTCAGCCGGAATTCTTCGGTGGCCTGTTCCATTAGCTGGTTTACCATTGAAAGAGCATCCCTGCTGGTTTTCAGATCACTGAAAGACTGATGCATCTGTTCTGCCGCTGTGTTTAGGGAGATTTCCAGGTCGGCAGAAGAGGTTCTTATCTGTAATGATGACTCCCTGAACTGTCCATACCATCCCAAGCCTTCGAAAACAGGCAATCGAAGCTGCATCCCCAGACTCCAGAAATTTTTCAGATTGTTAAAGAATTTTGGTCCTGTATATCCGAAGGTAAAGAAACCAGTAATTATTGGGACTTTCTGCAGTTTTACTGAAAGATGATTCTGTTTCTTAGCCTGCAATGCGAGCTTTGCAGAAACAGCGGATGGGTTCTTCTGTGGAAGCAATCTTATCAGTGAATCTTCTGAAGGAAGTGCAGAATTGGTGTCCGGAAATTTTAAAGTTGTATCGATATAAAAATCAGAGCAGATGCCTAAATAGTTGGCCAGATTTCTTTTCTTGTTTTCTATCGCTCCGGTTGCTTCAATAAAATCTACTTTCAATTGAGATAAGCCGGTTTGAATTCTTAAAAGTTCAGGCCTGCTTAGTCCACCCAGCCTGAACCGCTCAGTTGCGACCTTTACCTGTTCTGTGCTCTGTGCCACCGATGCTTCGATAACCGTAAAATTACGGTAAAGCTGAATAAGCTCATAGAAGGCTTGTTTTACATTGTAGATCAATTCAGCTCTGGCAGCCAAAAAGCTGTATTCTGCCGCTCTGGAAATGGTATTGTTCTGCTTTATTTGAACCCATGAAGAAGCATCCACGAGGCTTTGATTTATAATAAGACTGAATTCGAAATTGTCATTGGTTACTATCTGTGTTATCTCTGGTTCGATGGGAGGATTGATCAATAATTCCTCAGCAGAAGGTACTTTGGAATATTCGGAGGAGATCTGAACCTGAGGAAGCACAGCACTCAAAGCGCTGTATATGCCACTAAGAGTCTGTAACCGCTCACCTGTCGCTCTCCTGGAATAGGGGCTTTTATCCAGAGCTATTTTTATGCATTCATCAAGATTAAGTTCCTTTCTGTCACTTTGCCCATAGACTGAAATTCCCACCAGAATTGCCTGAGAAAAGAGCAGACTGATGATCGCAAGCAACTTTTTGGATTTACAGCTATTCCTCATAAAGTGAGTAGGTGCAATGGTTATGCCAGTGTTAAAATGATACTTTTCTTTATGGCATATAATTTGAAATTTTCATCTAATTTGTTTATTAAAAAAAATTCTGTTTATATGAAAAACTGGGGAAATGAATAATCTGGAAGTTTTAACCCGGGTTGCAGGGATATTTCCTGAAACCAGTGGTATACTTGTAATTCTCGTTGCCACACTGTATTTATTTGGTTTCTCTTTTTATAGTTTGTTAAAAAAGACTGGCAAAAGTGAAATTTTCAGGACCCTTCGGCAGAATTGGGAAATGGTATTCTTCTTGGACTGGAATTCTTAGTGGCCGGAGATATTATTCGCACCGTAGCAGTCGAACCGACCTTTGCCAGTGTAGCTGTTTTAGGTGCTATCGTTTTAATAAGAACTTTTCTCAGCTTTACTCTTCAGATAGAAATGAGCGGAAAATGGTTATGGCAGAAATGATTGGCAGATCAGATAGAAGGGGGATGATCCCAGAGCTTTAACATAAAAACCAAAATGGCGAAACATCCAGTAATAATAAGATATATTGATGGAGTTTATATCATGTTTGCAAGAAAAAAAATCAAACAATTTGCAAAAGAGCTATATAAATCTTTTGTCCATCTGTTTATTCTGATGAGAATGTGCCTGCATAAATCGAAAAAAATAAAGTTTTCAGAAAATGAAATCAGAAGTGAAATATTAAAAGTATACAGCCCAAAACAATTGTGGCAGGATATGTCTGTTTTTTCTAAAGCCGATGAATGTAAATACGATTTAAGCCTTATTGTTCCAGTTTATAATTCAGAAAAATATCTGGAGCGGTGTATCAAATCAATGGTTAACCAGAAGACAAAATTTAAATATGAAATAATATTCATCAATGATGGATCAACCGACGGGTCTGAAGAAATACTGAAGAAATACCGACAGATGGACAATATTAAAATAATAAATCAGAAAAATACCGGCATATCCGGAGCACGAAATAAAGGGTTATCCATAGCAGAAGGTAAATATATAGGATTTATCGATAATGATGATTATGTCTCTGATGAATATGTCGAAAAACTTTTAAACAGAGCATATTTAAAAGATGCTGATATGGTAAAATGTGGTCACTTCAGAGTTAATAAAAAAGGCATATTTGCAGTAAAGACTTATGAAGAGGCATCCGTATGCGGGTTTATAGGGGAAAAGATAAACCTTTACAGTGGTCTGATATGGGAAGGCATAACAAAAAGGGAAATGTGGGATAAGGTTCGATTTCCAGCGGGTTTTTGGTATGAGGATGTTATTACAAAAATCATTTTAATGAGAATATGCACAAAATTTGAATGTTTGGGAGAAGCTCTTTATTACTATTACCTGCACGAAAATAATGCAAGCAAAAAAATTTGGACCTCTGAAAATATAAAATCACTGGATCAATATTTTATCATTGAAGAACTGTTGAAATATTCGCGTAAACTGGGACTGCCGCTGGACGGAAGCATCTACAAACTTTTGTTGATTGAATTAGGCGAATTTTTGTATACAAGAACTCAAGGCTTGTCGGCAGATTTGAAAAAGGCAATTTTTTTGCTTGCCAGTATCCGTATAGCAGAAGTCAAAAAAGAAGTTGGTAATATCAAGCTTACCTATGTTGATCAAAAGCTTGAACAGGCATTCTGCAATGGTGATTTTCATCTCTGGAAGCTTGCCTCGCACTATAATTCAGTCAAGTAACATTTACCGGAAACCGCTCATAAATTCTTCTGAAAAGGCAATAATATGTACTATAAAACCAATGTGAGATCGAAAGTAGAATTTTCAGCACCATTGGTTCTATCGGTTTGGATCCAGTGCATCCCTCAATCCATCACCTACAAAATTAAAAGCCATCACCGCCAGAAAAATGAATATTCCTGGAATCAAAATCCATGGATGATATCTTATATCCGATATATGCATTGCATCACTGAGCATATTGCCCCAACTGGAATAAGGATCCTGGATTCCAAGGCCAATCAGACTCAAAGAAGATTCCCCCAAAATGTATGCTGGAATAGAAAGGGTCATGGACACTATGGCATAAGAGAAGGTCTGTGGAAGAATGTGACGGAAAATTATTCTCATATCAGAGGCTCCTAATGCCCTGGCTGCTGTGACAAAATCACGCTTGCCAATCGAAAGGGCCATTCCCCGGATAACTCTCGCAAAGCCTGCCCAACCAATAAGACTCATTATCACCACAATAAGCAAGTAAATCTGTGTTGATGAAAGGTTTATCGGAAATGCACTGCGCAAGGCCAGCATCAAAAAGAAGGATGGCACCAGCATGAAGCACTCCGCAAAACGCATCAGAAACCAATCAATTCTGCCTCCATAATATCCGGCAAGCCCGCCAAAAAGAAATCCCAGAATTGTTGTCAAAGCAACCCCTACAAAACCGATAGTCAAAGAGACTCTGGAACCATAAATTATGCGGCTAAAGACATCTCTTCCCACTGCATCTGCTCCCATCAGATAAACCCGGGATTTACTATCGGAGTTTCTGATCCCAAAAAGATGTATATTCCAGGGGATCAAGCCCCACAGCTTTACTTTATCTCCTCTGACAAAAAGGCTTAGGTATTGAGGATTGCTGCGATCCTCAACCCACTGCCTCTCAAAATACTGGTTAAAGCCATAGGAGTATGGATACACAAAAGGAATGAGTGAAAACTTGCCATCATGAATAAAATGGATACGGCTGGGGGGCTGGTAGGAATTGGCCCGGTCGCCATTGTCAAAATGATAAGGTGCAATAAACTCGGCAAATAACATTAGAAAATAAAGTACACATAATATTATCAGACCGGGTATGGCCAGGGGATGGCTGAAAAATTTTGATGCAGCTCTGTTGTCTTTGAAAAGATTCATCCTCTGCGTACCCTCGGATCTGCAATCACCAGTAAAATATCTGCAATAAGATTTCCCAATATCAACATCACTCCACCCATCATCATGCTGCCCATTACCAGAAAGGTATCCTGAGCTCTTACAGCAGCCAGAAGCAGGCTTCCCAGCCCGGGCCAGTTGATAATTATTTCCAGAAGCGCAGCACCGCTAAGCAGCGATGAAAATTCAAAACCAAACAGTGTAATCAAAGGATTAATGGCATTTCGCAAAGCATGACTATAGATAATACGGTTTTCAGGAAGCCCCTTTGCACGGGCTGTCGTTATATATTGTTTGCGTAATTCTTCAAGCATATTTCCACGGCTTATCCTCTGAAGACCGGCAAGTGAACTGATTGTCAGGATGATTACCGGTAAAATCATATGCAATGCCCTGTCGACAAGTTTACCCCAGATACTCATGCGTTCGTAATCTGCAGAGATCATTCCCTCGATAGGAATCATTGAGAGGACCGGAAGATCTCGCCCCGCATGAACCAGAAACATCAACAACAAAGCCAGAAAGAAACTGGGAAGCGACATGCCAAAATAGGATATGATTGACAATATACGGTCACCCCAGGAATACTGTTTTACTGCCGCATAGATTCCCAGGGGGATTGCAATAAGCCAGGTGAAAAAAATGGAAACAACAGAGATCAGCAGGGTATTTAACAGCCGCTCGGCTATCACACTGCTCACGCTTGCTTCACGGGAAAACGAATATCCTAAATCAAAGTGAAGCATCCGCCACAACCAGTGACCATACTGAATCAGAACCGGTTTATCAAAATGATACTTGGCCTCAATCTCCTTGAGAATCTCTGCATTGACCCTGGGATCGAAGCGATACTTCGCAAGAACATCTCCAGGAGCAAGTTCAATGAACAGAAATGTAATGAAAGACATTAACAGCAACTGGGGAACAGATACCAGCGCTCTTCGCAGAATTTCGTCCCGCATACTCCTCTTACTTTTTAAATATGTACTCTATATTATGAAGCATGCCGCCTTTAAGAGTAGGGTTGAGGTTTTCATAGTTATTTGACATGCAAAGGATCATCTCAGGAATGACCGTATAGATTAAAGGCAACTCCTCTGCAACAATTTTCTGCCATTCGCCATAGATCTTTTTGCGTTCCTGTTCATCCATGGTTTTAACTCCTGCCTCAAACAGGCTGTCTATACGTGCTTCCCAGGGAGTCGCTGGTGTTTTCTGCATTGGGTTCCAAAGATGAGTAGCACCGGTAGAATGCCAGACATTCATTCCGAAATGAGGATCGATTACCCCGGTAAAACCTAACAGAATGGCATCCCAATCATATGGAGGATTATCAATTTTCTGAACCAGACTGTTAAATTCGACCATTTGAAAATGCACCTTTATTCCGATGGTTTCCAAGTCCTTACGGATAATTTCCCCTATTTTGGCCCGGACATTATTCTCGCTATTGGTGATAAGAGAAAATTCCACCCTGTTACCATCTTTGTCCTCAATAATGCCGTCTCCATCTCTGTCTATAAAACCTTCATTTTTAAGTAACTCTTTTGATTTCTCCAGATCGTATGGATATTTGGGAACATCGGGATTGTAAAAAAGCCCTTCCGATGGAGTTAAAGGTGACCATTGCGGATAACCCAATCCATTCATAACGATGCGGATCATATTGTCTTTGTCAAGAGCATGGGCAACCGCCTTGCGGAAATTCTTATTATTAAACCAGGAGTATTTGATTTTATCCACATAGGGTTTCCCTTTGGAATCAGTTAAGGTGTTCTGATTAAAGAAAACAAAGTTGCTGGTTGTGTTAGGCCCCATACGGTAAACGGTATAATTTCCTTTTGCCTCATTTTTTTTGAGATCCGGGTAGTCGCTTCCTTTTGCTTCCAGAAAATCAACCTTCCCCTGGAGAAACAATAAAAGTGCGGCATTCTGATCGGCTACTATTTTATAGATAATCCGGTCAAGATAAGGAAGCTGGTTGCCTTCCTTATCTTTTTTCCAATAATATGGGTTACGCTTCAGAACCACTCTTTGCGATGAAATATAGGATTCCAGAAGAAATGGGCCGCTTCCCACAATCTGATCAGGCGGAGTCTGAATACTCAGTTCTGTAGCAAAAGTACCCTTTTGAACACTTTTTTGAAATCTGTGCCGTGGTAAAATTTCAGTCATGAGGGAATATGCAAAGGGAGCGTAAGGGTATGGCAGAGTAAAACGAACCTTTGAGCTATCCAAGGCTTCCACTTTGATTTTTTTACCTCCCATTATAAAATTACCCCGGACCGGACAGGGATTAATGGTGGTATTATAAATGATATCATTAAAAGTAAAAGTAACATCGTAGGCGCTTATTGGTGTGCCATCTGACCAAAGAACACCTTTTCTCATGTGAGCAGTCCAAACAAGTCCATCATCTGAGACTTCCAGGGATTCGGCAAGGTTGGGTTCTGGGCGTAAGGTGGCTCCATTTACTTTTACCAGCCCTTCAAAAATATACTGAGTAAATTCAGAGGTGGATGATTCCCCGGAGGTGATCGGATTGAAGGATTTTGGGTCCGATATTGATGAAATAATCATTTCGCCACCATTTTTGCCGATCTTGGGCACAAATTCCATCGCTTTTTTCTGAATCGCATCATAATCCACGCCAGATATCTGATCAGAAACCACTGACCTGGTATTATTATCTGCTCCCCCGCCGCATCCGGCAAATACCATCGAGAAGGTAATCAGCAATATGGACATATCTGGTAATTTCGTGAATTTCATCATCTTCTCCTGATTTAAAGAATCGCGTTACTTACGGGATGATTATTCTGCAAAAATACCAATTTGGCTTACCTGCATACAACCTGAATCCTCCCGGGTTTTGCCCGGGGAAATCCTGGTCTGATATTGAAAATTATTGTTTTTCTGCTGTAAGGAAGTTTTTCCGGTAGTCCGAAGGTGAGATGTTAAACTCACGGGTGAAACACTGGTAAAAATATGAAGAACTGTTGAAACCACAGTCCAGTGCGATTTCACTTAGAGACTTTTCATTAGCACGAAGCATCCGTTTGGCACAATCTAAACGAATCATCATAATGTATTCGACAGGTGACATCGAGGTTTGCTCTTTGAACACACGCGAAAAATGAGATGCAGAAAGATTGGCCACTCGGGCAAGGTCTTCAACTGAGATTTTTTCTCCATAGTGCGAATTAAGGTATTCCAGTGCCCGGGTAATCGACATACTGAATAGAAATTTTGTGTTGTTTTTATTGATACCAAACAACTGTCTGATCAGCAGGTGGGTGATTTTAAGTCCCCCGGCATCCAGTAACTGTCTGAAGCCCGGCGCGGCTTCCTCATAATCGGTCATGAACTCCTTGAGAGCATCCACAAGTCTCTGATTAACCTTACAGGTCATCCCGGAAGTCAATGCGTTTAAGGATAAATTGTATTCAGCAAGCTGTTGCTGCAAGTATTGAACATCAATCAGCACGGCTATGTATCGGGCAACTGTATCGGATGGCAGCTCCTGATGCGGATCGTTATCTGACAGCACGAATACAGTCGATGGGTCCGGTGTGAAATTTTTTCCCCTGAAAAAGATATTGCATTTGCTATCAAAACAGACAATAAACGACCATGCAGGGTGGGTATGCTCCCTGGTGATGGCATATCCGCACTGACCGGCAACCGGCATAAAAATACCTACCCTGTCACTTACCGCATAATCTACATACTTAAGCTGTTCGGCAGTGATAAAACCAACCAGCCTACGGATCTTATCGAGATCTTTCATGCTCCAAAAAATAAATTGAACCTATCAGGCAGATAATACCTAAATCGGATCATCCCTGAATGAAAGGTTATGGGTTTTCTGACTGTTTTCGGGTCTCATTATCTCAATTACCTAAAAAACTGGAAAACCCATTTTTTGGCTGGAAATTCATAAATTTAGTTGGAAAAGCATTAAGGTTTATGTCAAAATTTTGGGGATTACTTTTCTGACCTTTAAGTTTTAGTGAAAAACCTTAGAGGGAGACAAGTGAAAACCTTAGGTGGGATTTAATTTAAGCCCGATCTGGCAAACCTGTTGGTTGCTCCGGAAAGCCTTCGTTGTTTGTAACTTCGACGAACTTGCTTCCGAGGAGATGTCTTTTTAACTAGAATAAACAACTCTATAAAAATGCAGAGATGGCAAACGACAGGCCCTATCCATTCTGACAGTTACAAACCCAGTTACTGTCTAAGTAAAACTTGGGTTAAATCTGATAGCGTCAAATATTCAGCAGATACAGTTCTGTAATTACCAAAACTGGTTTCGTAAGATTCCACCTGTTTTTAAGCGGGAGTGGGTAACTTCTGTACATATGGATTTTCTTACATTAAAAGAGTATATTTTCTAATTTCATTGAAACGTGCAATCTTGGTTGAGAAGCTTATAAAACATGTGTATTTCACTACTCCCGTTTAATACTATCGGTCTTCACGATAGCCAGCGAATTGGTCGGCATGGACCGCTACACGAATACACTGTTACAATAGCTACTCTTTTAAAATCTTCTGGAATATGGTTAAATTAAAGAAAATTAGCTGTGTGGTGCAATTTTGATAGTGCATTTAATAGTTTTAGATAAATTTATACCTCCTTTCATAAAGTTGGTAAATGATAATTTTCTTTCCAATAAACATCGTTTCTTAATACTAGGGACACCTCTACCTCAGTATAATTTGACCTCGCACCCAAATGTTGAATATATTAATTCCCATAAGCAATTACTTAAGCTTTTGAAATACCTGTATATGGGGAAAAAACTGATCATTCATGGGTTATGGGATGAAAGAATGATCAAAATCCTTTATTTTCAACCATGGCTATTAAGAAAATGCTACCATGTCATGTGGGGAGGAGATTTTTACAATCCGGAAGCCCAGTCTCAAATAAAGAAAAAAGTGATTCGTAAAATAGGGCATTTTATTACTCACGTCAAAGGGGATTTTGAGCTAGTCAAGAAGTGGTACGGAGCAAAAGGAATTCTACATAAGTGTTTTGTATACCCGTCGAACCTTTATACTCAATTCGATGTTCCGCAGAAAGAAGGGGGACCACTTAATATATTGTTGGGTAATTCATGTGACCCTTCCAATCGTCACATTGAGGTCATAGAGAAACTGATCAGTCTGGATGATGGGAAGTTCTGTATAATTTGTCCGTTGTCATATGGAGGTATGGATACCTACAAGAATGAAGTGATTAATCAGGGAAAAGCTGCGTTTGGGGAAAGGTTCAAGCCACTTGTTGAATTTCTTACAATCGATAAATATGCTGAGCTGATTGGGTCTGTTGATATTGCCGTATTCGCACATAACAGGCAACAGGCGATGGGAAATATTGTAATGTTGCTGGGTATGGGTAAAAAAGTTTACTTGCGCACAGATACATCGCATTATCTGGCAATGAAGGAATTAGGCCTTAGTGTGTTTGACTTCGAATGTATCGATCTTTCGCCAATTTCATTGTCTGACCGTTTACGAAATAAATCTATTATCATATCTGAATTTTCCAAACAGAAATTATTGAATCAGCTCGGGTTGATTTTCGATTCCAAATAATAAAAGAATCTGAATTGGAATGATAGATGAAGGAATTTAAGTAAATGCAGAATCTTATTATATATGGCACAGGTACTTTTGCAGCGATGATGCGCTATTTATTCGAGGAGCAAGGAAAATTCAAAGTAGTTTGTTTTTGCGCAGATAAAGCATATATCAAGAGTGATCAGTTCGATAACCTGCCTTTAAAACCATTCGAAAATATTGAGGAAACACACAGACCTGAGGAATATGTAATGTTTGTAGCTGTAGGTTACACTATCATGCGTAATCGGGTAGCAATGTTTAACAGGGCAGTGGAAAAAGGATACAGGCTGATCAATTATGTTTCAGAGAAAGCAACTATTGATAGATCTGTAGAAATCGGTTGCAATAATGTTATTCTTCAGGGAGCCCAGATAGAACCTTTTGCAAAACTTGGAGATAATAATATAGTTTGGTCTTCTGTAAATATATGCCACAATGCAGTTATCTCTGGTCATTCATTTTTAGCCTGTCGATCAATTGTGGGTGGATTCGCAACCATTCATCATAACTGTTTTTTGGGTTTCGGTGCCATTGTTCTTCAAAATGTCAGGATTGCTCACGAGTGCCTGATTGGAGCATCTGCACTGGTGAAAAATGATACAGACCCATACGGAGTTTATTTAGGTGTTCCGGCAACAAGGATTAAGGAACACAAGGAAGATGGGGTGTGCGTAAAATGAAAAATTGCAATTATTGGTGCAAGTTATCTATGTTTGATGAGAATTTATGGAATGAATTGTGGGATTAGAATATGAAAAAAATTGCAATATTACAATCAAATTATATACCCTGGAAGGGTGTATTTGATATGATTAATCAGGTAGATTCTTTTGTTTTTTTTGAAGATGTTGATTTTACAAAGAGAGATTGGCGAACAAGAAATAAAATTAAAACTCCAAATGGAATTATTTGGCTAACAATTCCAGTAAAGAAATCTCATAGAGGTGCAAAAATCTATGAAATTGAGATTGCGAATGAAACTGATTGGCAAGATAAACACTTTCAAACTATAACACATTGTTATAAAAAAAGCCCCTATTTTAAAAAATATTCATTTCTGTTAGAAAGTATTTATAAAGAACAAACTTGGAATAAATTAAGTGATTTCAATATTTATGTTACAAAGTTAATATCTGCAAATTTGGGTATAAAAACTGAATTTATTAATTCTAAGGATCTTGATACAAAAGGGGTAAAAGATGATAAGATAATTGAAATATGTCAAAAATTAAATGCAAATTACTATATATCTGGACCTTCAGCAAAAGACTATATAGATAATAATAAGTTTAAAAATCAAAACATTAAATTAGCATATATAAAATACGATTATCCTGAATATAAACAATTATACGGTGAATTTAATCATAACGTTTCTATTTTAGATGTCATATTTAACTGTGGAGAAAATGCAAAAGAATACATTTTCATGAATAATGTAGAGGAAGTGGAATTTTGATTATTTCTAATATGCCACACGAAATCGCTGAATTCAAGATAATCTGCAATATTGGTGATAGGGTAATGGCTCTAGAAGACAGTTGAAACAGTGTAATTTGCTTCATTTGTCAAAGTAAAATATACCAGAAGAAGAATTCATTAAAATAACAACTGAGAGTTGTACAGATTTTGGAGATTGATGACATGATTCCTTTTAACAAGCCTTACATGGTTGGAAAAGAACTCTATTATATTGCGCAAAGTGTTCTTAACGGGCACATTTCAGGAAATGGGCAATTCACCAAAAAATGCCAGCGTTTTTTTGAAGAGAAATACAAATTTAAAAAATGTCTTCTCACAACCTCCTGCACTGACGCTCTTGAAATGTGTGCACTTCTTTTGGATATCAAACCTGGTGATCAGATCATTATTCCTTCCTATACGTTTGTGTCTACAGCATTGGCTTTTGTCAGACAAGGTGCCACCATTGTATTTGCCGACAGCAGAGCTGATCACCCTGGAATCGATGAAGATAGTATTGAAGAACTTATTACTCCCAGAACAAAAGCTATAGTAGTTGTGCATTATGCTGGTGTAGCATGTGATATGGATAAAATAACAGCTCTTGCCCAAAAGTACGGCTTGTATGTTATTGAAGATGCGGCTCAAGCAATAGACTCTTTTTATAAAGGAATACCTTTGGGAGGAATAGGTAATCTAGGGACCTTTTCATTTCATGAAACCAAAAACATTCAGTCAGGAGAAGGTGGACTGATTAGTATCAATGATCATGCATTCATTAAAAGATCTGAAATAATATGGGAAAAAGGCACTAACAGGGCAGAATTTTTCCGTGGAGAGATAAACAAGTATGGGTGGGTTGATACTGGCTCTTCTTTCCTTACTTCCGATATTATAGCAGCTTTCCTTTATGCACAGATTGAAGAGTTGCACACAATCCAGGAGCGGAGATTATCTATTTGGCAAAAATATTACCAGGAACTTTTACCATTCAGTAAAAAAGGGGTGAAGCTTCCATATATTCCTCCCTATGCCACCAACAATGCCCATATGTTCTATCTTGTCCTGCCATCACTGAAAGAGCGCTCATATTTCATCTCTCGAATGAAGGAGATGGGTTGCTCGCCGGTTTTCCACTACCTTTCGCTGCACAAAAGCGACTTCTACAAAGACAAACATGATGGCCGAATACTGACTAATTCTGATAGGTATTCAGATTGTCTTGTGCGGCTACCTTTTTATTTTGAGCTGCAGGATGATGGTCTTGATCGTGTTGTAGAATCTGCAAAAAAAGCTCTGGAAGAAATTTGTAAATAAAATGCTGAAAAGACTCTTTTCTAATCCACTAGTAAAAAAACTGTTGGCTTTTTCTTTCGGGACTTGGGTTGCATTTCTTTTTGGTTTTATTTCAACTCCAATAACCACCCGTTTGTTCATGCCTGAAGAGATGGGGAAAGCCTCGATGTTTGATCTGGCAATGAATATTATAGCCATTTTTGTAATATTCGGGACAGATCAGGCTTACGTGCGATTCTATTATCAGGAAGAAAGTAATAACCGCAAGCACCTACTTAAAAAGGTTCTTTTTCTTCCGAGTCTCATTTTTATCATATTCTCAATCATTATTCTTAGTTTTCCTGATTATATATCACGAAAACTGTTCAATGAGCAGATACAGAATATTTCTGTTCTGCTGATAGCTGGAATTCTACTGACTGTAGTGCACAGGTTCGCGATACTAGTAATCCGTATGCAGCAGAAAGGAGTAATATTTTCCTACCTGCAGATTTTAGTAAAAGTTATTTCTATTGTAACAATCATAGGATTGTATCTGTTTATGGGAAACGGAGCAAAAGTATTGATTTTTGCCGAAATAATTGCTCTGATGATCGTTTGTTTATGTGCGTTAAATTTCAGTAAAGAAGAATGGCGGTTTACAATTAAAAAAGCCGATACCAAAAACTCTTTCTCTGATATTTTGAAATTCAGTAGCCCGCTATTGTTTACTACCATGATAATGTGGCTTTTTCAGTCTTTCGACAGGTTGGCAATAAAACAGTTCTGTAGTTATGAAGAACTTGGGATTTATGTAGCAGCCTTCAGAATTATTGCAGTGCTTAATATTTTCCAGACCTCATTTACAACATTCTGGACACCTGTGGCATATGAACATTATGAAAAAGATCCTGATAATAAAACGATTTTTGCGCGAACTCATGCTTATGTTGCGTTAGGTATGATCAGTCTCGGAATTGTCTCAATAATGTGCAAAGATATTATTACTCTTTTGGTTGGAAAGAGTTATCGGGAAGCTTCATCAGTTATGCCATTTCTGATTTTTATCCCGGTTATGTATACAATTTCAGAAACGACCGTTCTGGGGATTAATTTTTTCAAGAAGGTCAAATGGACCCTTATTATTTCTATTATTGTTTGTGTTACAAACGTTATCGGCAACTTTTTGCTTGTTCCGCACTTTCAGGGGAAAGGGGCAGCTATTTCTACCGGGATAAGCTATGTGCTATTTTTTATGTTGCGGACAAGTATTGCCAGGAGATATTACAAGTTTAATATTTCCGGATACAAGTTATTTGCCAGTATATTGATACTGACAGGGTATGCTATGTTAAATACTTTTATTTCCCTGGACTTCCGATTGAATATCCTTTTTGGGACATTATGTCTGGCGGCAATAGGTGTAATTTACTTTGATATAATAAAACAACTGCTTGCCCCTGAAAGAGTGCCTTTGGCGGGGGAAAGTCAGTCTGTTTCTTAATTGGTACCTGTGAGAAATACATGCTTAGAAAAACGGTGAAATACAGTTTGATACTTTTAGTCAAATTAATAGCCTACTTTCATGTCTTTTTATATCGAGTCTTTAAATTTGAATATAAAACAGTTTCAATAATGCTCTCCAGGTGGCCTGGGTGGTTTGGAATTCAACTGAGAAGGCAATTTTACGGTTCGACACTTAAGAGATGTGGCCAGGATCTCAATGTTGGATATGGTGCTTACATAGTTTATCCAGAGGTAGAAATTGGTGACCGTGTCACAATCGAAGAACACTGTGTCGTAAGCTTATGCACAATTGGGGATGATGTAACCTTTGCAGCAAGAGTCTCTACTTTAAGTGGAGCGCATCATCACGATGTGGATGACTTAAGCACCACATTCCAGAATTCAAAAAGCTTCGCAAGAAGAATTATTCTTGGTGATAATATATGGGTGGGAACCCATGCTGTAATAATGAATGACGTTTCATCTCATAGTGTTATAGGAGCTGGTGCTGTGGTTACAAAAGTATTCCCTCCTTACAGCATAATAGGTGGAGTACCTGCCAGATTGATCAGGCAACGAGGAAAGAAATGCAATCAACCCCACTGATAAGTGTTGTGATTCCCACCTTTAATCGTGCGGAGCTTCTTAAAAGATCCCTGAAAAGTGTACTTTCACAGACATACTCTAATATTGAGGTTATTGTAGTGGATGACAACTCCAGTGACAGTACAGTTGAAACAATTAAGGGTATATCAGATCCCCGTGTTCGCTACATTAGACACGAAGAAAGGAAAGGGGGCGCTTCTGCCCGGAATTCCGGTATACTTGCTTCAAAGGGTGAATTTATATCATTTCTGGACAGTGATGACACCTGGGTGCCAAAAAAGCTTGAGTCGCAACTGAATTTCTTTCATCAAAACAAATGCACTAATGATTGTATACTATTTGCAAAAGTTATAATGAACACTGGTGCCGCCAAAATCATCTTGCCTTACTCAAACACGTATGACTCTGGACAGGATATTTCAGATTACATATTCATTCACGATGGACTGATTCACACTATCGTGCTCTTTATGAAAACAGAACTGGCCAGAAAAATAATGTTTAAAGAAGGTCTAAAAAAACACCAGGACTATGATTTTGTTCTAAGGGCATTTAATATGGGTGCCGGTTTTTTATTGCAGAATGAAATTTTGGCGGAGTGGCATGTTGAAGACCGTTCTGATCGGATGGGCAAGAAAGTTGAGTATGATTTGTCTTACAGCTGGCTCAAGTCCAATAAACATCTTTTTTCAAATAAAGCATATAAAGGGTTTATTAAAAGGGATATCATTCCACAGGTTCTTTTAAAAAAGTTTTCTCTAAGAGGTCTGCTTTTTTTAATGTCGCTTGTCTGGAAAGGTGAATTAACTATTCCAGTGTTCTTAAAAACTGCTGTTAAGCTTTTTGTTTGGAATCCATTCCGTTAGGCGGAAAGGAGTAATGAATAAGGAATTTTGAATTACGAAGTAAAAGGTATCCTGAACTTCCGTTGTTTTCTTCTCCATAAAACTTTCCGAGTCTCCAAACCTATGGATTTCTTTCACATTAAATAAGTATATTTTTCTTAATTCAAAGAAACTTATAATCTTGATTCGGAAGTATATAAAGAATGATTTTAAACAGGAAAAGGAGCTGTAGATTTTTTAATTTCCGGCTCTTAGTTTAGACATTCATTTCGTCTTATTTCTGATTGAAATTATTTTGCTACTAAGCGATTTTTTTCCGTTTTCGGCGCCAAATTCCATGAACATTCCTTTCAACAAACCTTATCTG
>CAYPMS010000006.1:0-68882 GCA_964411655.1 uncultured Fibrobacter sp. | reverse complement strand
CTCGGATACGCCACTTCTTCAAATTATCTCATACACAACTTTTGAAAATAACTCTAAAAACATGCATTATGCCTACGATGTCGCTCAGTTAAAAGACAGTGCTCTCGATAACGGTGTACGTGATACCGCAGAAGCTTCTAAGAAGTTTGATCGTGACAACCCGTGTTCACAGGTCTATTCCCTGATCTTTCCACAGCACATTCTTCCAATTATCAATAAACATTTTGGGTCATCCAGTTTTTTAAAGATACCCCAATATATTGTGGTTTATCGTAATATCTTAACCAGCAATCAACAAAGTATATGATTATTACAGCATAGTAAAGATAAAAGCAGATGCATAAACAAAGTGATTTGGTGATACTGATTATTTTTTACTAAGAAAAGACTCTCTCGACTTTTATCTTGGCAATGCTCCCACAATCAAGAGTTGCATGGCTATGCAGGTTAAGGGAAGAAGTGGTCATGTTTCTTCCTTTTAGTATTTTTCGATGTATATGATCACTCTCCGGAACGTGTTTACCAGCATTTAAATGTATGTCAAATGAAAAACATTTATTCACGAAAGGCTGCCCCGTGTTAACTGCCCTGTACATGGAGTAAAGCAAATTTATTCTGAGTCTGGCGGGAACGGTTCAGATATGACGTATGATTTTGAGAAGTTTATAATAGATATCTCAAAAGAATGCAACATTGAAGCAATTGGCAGACTGTATTCATTACCGCTTAGCAATATACTTTCATTGCGGAGGGTTGGATTTATAACCTTATCCAACAGTTAAGCCGTGTTTACGATACAGATGAGCTTAACCACAACATATGGTGGGTACCCATGAAAAAGCCGGATGCGGCATAAAAGAAGCTCTTCAGGATACTACCGGAGCAGGATCCGGAAAGTTGCATTTTGAAGCTGAAATATCGGATTTCTATTTTATCTAAAAAGCATGTTAACTCAAAAGTAGCTAAATTGGACCATGGTCCCGAATACTTCATGGTTTATTTGAGTAATTCGTGTCTGCGAAAAACTGAAGATTTTCTGCGTTGATATTAATTCAGTTATTTGGTCACCGAAAACCTAAAAACTTCTCTGATATTTTCAGCATTGATCAATGCAAAATAAGCACCAGACCTGAAATCCTTCAGGTTAATTGTAGTTTTATTAAGAATAACCTTTTTAGCAATTAACCTTCCGCTGATATCGACAATTGATACTTCTGCAGTTTTACCCGTAGGAATAAAAGTCAGATTTTTCCCTGTCAGCTTGATTATCGATTGAGAACCATTGATTCTACTGTTTGTGGGATACCTGATAGAGATGGGTCTCTCTATTACATGGGAGAGAGTTGAAATGGCCAAGAGATACCAGGCATTGTGCGGAAGCCACTGTTCGATCCATCTCCAGTCAGCATCAGTTCCGCCATTGGGCATAAAACAGATGCCATCAAGGCTGTCACTGGTAATTCCATTACAGATTCCACCTTTAACATTTGGGAAAGCATATCCTGCTTTTCCTGGATAGTCTGGATAGTTTTGATAACCGTACCCAAACATCATGCATATATCAAATGGGTTTTTACCCATGATCCAATCGAGTTGTGATATGGCAAGGTGGGAGATGGTATTATCTCCAAGGCGGAAACTGGGATTAAGGGTAACTTCTGTGGTAAGCAGTGCTGCACTAATCGATGCAATTCTGGCGTTTTCTCCTTGCCACCAGTAGCCTGTTTCATTCTCATGTGGCTGGAAAAAGCTGGTTTTAAGTTCTGCCGGTTTCTGTTCCTCTTCAGTATTTTCCTCACTAGGTCTACCCTTGACCTTAAACTCATAGATAGAAATCCCAGCGTACTGAAGTGATCTTTTGGTAGCATGTATTCTTATATGTCTTGCAGTGATTTCAGAAGAGATCGGGAAAATAACGGTGCCGCCGTTGCCTTCGGATTCGGATACAATACTTGTCCAATTAGTTCCATCCTCTGAAATATCGATAGTATACTCTGTTCCAAATGCTGCTTCCCAGGCTATTGTTACTTCGTTAATAATGTAATCATTGCCAAGATCAACAGCTAGCCACTCATCACAATTCAGTTCAGCATTATTATAAAGTTGGCTACCCCAGCGCGTTGTTAGGCTTCCATCGATAGCATCGCTTGCCGGGTGCCCATTTTCGGATGATGAGGCTGTAATGATCTTCCCGGCCGCTAGGTTGTTTGCAGGGTTTATGCCTCCGTTTATTGAGGGATTATAAGGAGTCCAGGTCATGCGTGCATATCGAAACGGATTTATAGAAGGAGTATTGAGGGAAATCTGTCTCTCTTTCCATTTGTTCAGCAGTGTATTTATCTGCTGTGAATAGGTTTTATCAATGGAGAGAAAGTTAATGAGTGCAATAATTGGAAGCCCTTCATCTGAAGCATGATAGAAGGGACGGAGTTTTTTGTTATCAGAGAAGAAAAAACCTCTTGAGTCGAATCTTTCGATTAAAGACTCAGCCCTGAGGCGGGCATCGGGAATGTACTTATTATCTTTTGTGGCTTTGTAAAGTTCAACTGCTGCTATAAGAGCGCAGTAATCATCGATTATGTTCTCTTCTCCATTATCGCAATATTTTAAGTTGTTGGTTTTGAGATGCTCATATCCTTTTTTTGCACCGTCAATATATGCAGTGGAAGAGAAATCACCGGAGATTTTTAATGCTGCGGCTTTGGCAAGTGCAGCTATGGCCATTCCACCACCTTCTCTGAAAGCAGACTGATAATCTGCAACCTTGTGACCGGTTTGCAAATATTCAGGAGCTGTAGGATCAAAATCCCAGGCACAAATATGACGAGCCTCGTCCCATCCCCATCTGTCAAAAATTATCTGGTAAAAATAACCTTCTTTATCAAGAACTCGCATAAGGTAATCAGCACCATAAGCGGCTTCCTGAAGAATACCGGTATTGATAGTCTTGAGGTTGGTTGAATCCAGTTCCCATGAACGCAGAAGAGAATAGATTACCATGGGGATCTGCTGAGGATTCATATAGTTGGCAAAAGAAAGGTGGGAGAGATATTTACCCTGATCTCCTGTTGCATCGTTCCATCCACCATGCACATCAAAAGATTCTTCTGACATGAATTTGGGAATCGATCTGTCTTCCATGCCGCAACGCATGCCATAGAAGAAGTTAACCTGATCTTTAACAGTTTCTTTAAAAAGAAAATTAGTTTCGATCTTAAACTGCTCGGATTTTTCTTCTCCTGATCTTATAACATAAACTCCGGGGGTGCTGAAAGCAGAAAAGTTGCAGATGGCAAAATAACGCCCACTCCAGCCATCAACAGATTGTGAACTGCCGGTTTTTCCGGTATAAGTAACTGTACCGGAAGAATTTTCGATGGTAAAAGAAGAGGAGAAGCTGGGTGTAGAGTTTTCTATAATTGCTGTTTTGGGCCCGGAAGCTTCATATCCGAGCTGGTTGATGTGAATTGTGGCTGAAAGATGAATGGGGAGGACAACACTAAGGATCAGGAATGCTTTTAAAAAACTCACAATAATACTTTTCAATCTAACTATTAACTGCATATAATTCTGAAAACAAAATATTAGTGATCAAATTCCGCAAACTGGATCAGTTTTGTGAAAGTTACATCAAAGGAGGATGTCAGGAATTTGAATCTGGCAGAAAATAAGAATTTCTCGCACTAAATTAAATTAAAATTTAAGAAGAAAAAGGTACCTGCCCATATAAATATGGAGGTTTTTCAGAATTGATCAGAGTAAAACGGAGATATAAGGAATTGGTTGTTTTTTCAAAGAATCAGGAGATTAGGAAAGGGTGGTCAGGTTTGTTCTGAGAACGGTTAAGCAAACCAGGAAGGGATGGGGCAGATAAAAAATCAAAAGTTTAAATTAAGCGGTCGCATGAATATTCTGCATTTTTCATAATAAGTTTAAAGATCAGATTGCCTGCAACTTTGGATAAACTGTTAATTTTTATATCAAAAGTGTGATTCTATTAATTAAAAATTGATGTTTTTGCAGGATAATGCAGCTATATTATTGAATATTCTAAATGTTCTGTGAGCGAATTTCTTTCGCTGTGGTATCAAAAAATTATCAGGAGGAACAATGAATTGCAAAGTAATTAAGACTTTTTGCGTCATTACTGCATTTTTCTGCCATAATATTTGGGCGCTCAGTGGAACCGGTGGTACACCTTTAGGTGGTATGGGGACTGGATATGTCAAATTTGATGGCCAGAAATTCAGGGTAAGTGGTAAGTTACCACCAGCGGCTGCAGATCACGCTAAAAGAACAAGCGGAAATTATGAAGAAAAACAGATCGCATCAAGTGGATTTTCATTCTTCGTGAACGGAACTGCTAAAACACAGTTGAAAGCAGAATCTGAAGATGCAAAATGTCCCTTGCAAACTGCAAATTTTGGTACTATTGAAGGTATTAAATTTAACTTGAATGCCTTTGGTCCCTACCTTCCTGGTGAAGGAAAGGAGAACTACCAGCTCGCTACTTCGCCATTGGCGTTTTTCGATATTACTGCAGAAAACAGCGGTACCGGAGCGAAAGAGGTAGCAGTTGCCATGGAATTCGCTAATGGAGGTCTGCTTGGAGGAGCAAACAGTGGTAAGGTGGAGTCAGGAAATAAGGCAATCAGTTTTGCCGGCTCACCCGACAATGCATATCTGGCAGTCGATTGTGATGGAGAATCGCCATCTTTCAGTGCAGGTGCCATAGGTACTTTCTCTACCGATGGAAAACTTGCCAATGCCGATGGTAATCTTGTTGCTGCTAAATGCAATATCCCTGCAGGAAAGAAGGTACATTTCAAATTCGTTCTTGCCTGGTATCGTGAATATGGCTCAGAAGGTTACTATTACCATAATTTTTATACCAATTCAAAGGAAGTTGCAACATTCGGATTATCAAAATTCGATGCAGTCAGAGATGGTATAACCTCCTTTGTCAAAAGAGTATTGGCATCTAACTTTCCTGACTGGTACAAAGACCGTTTGCTTAACAATACCTACCCACTCATTAACAACTCTGTGTGTGCAAAAGATGGACGCACAGCCTTCTGGGAAGGAAACTATGGTATTATCGGTACAATAGATCAGGGTCAGCATGCAGCAGTTTTTTATACGTTTAACTGGCCAACCATCCAGTGGCATGAATTCCAGTATTGGGCAAGACAGCAAAAATCAAGCGGGCAGATTCATCACGATTTCAATGAAGGAAAATCGGAATTCAGTGCTGGTAATACAAATAATAACCGCAATCTTAAAGCCTGGGATGATAAAACCCACTCTGACTACTGGTGGTTTCCTAATACCGATTCCTGGGCAGATCTCAACTGCATGTTCATTTTCAAAGGTTATGAACTTATGCTTGCCACAGGCGATAAAGACTCTTTACAAAAATACTATCCTGCGCTGAAAAAAGCTGCACAACGTCTTCTTTCACAATGTGGTTCAGATAAAATTCCTATTCAGAGCCACAGCACTTATGATAGGTGCAAGAGTGCAGGTACTGACTGCAGTTTGACACCAGAGTACAATGGCAGTCTGACAATCACCACTTTCTCTGCTTTTTCTGAAATAGCTAAATTTGTAGGTGAGACTTCTGATGCAACTGAATTTTCCAGTCATGCCGAAGCAGCAAAAACAGCTTTCAAACAAAAGTATGGGAATTCAAACGATTTCGCTCTCAAGGCATCTACACCGGGAAGCGGTCGTTTCCCAGAATCGCACGTTGCAGGATACTCCTGGGCTAACTACTTTTGTCTTAATCCGATAATGGATGCTGACTTTATCACAACTGCCTTGTCCAGATTAAGAAATACTCAGAAAAGTGGTGGTGTGCGTGCAGTTGGAGAATGGATTTTCTATAATGTAGATCATTACGGTGGCTCTGAAATCGCAATCAACAGACCCGATGATGGACTCAATATTCATAAACTTGACTATGATTATTATTACAAACAGGTTCCCAACATGGTTTTCTGGCAATCACTTCAGGAAGGTGATGGCAACACTCATAAAGACAGCTACATGACTGCACCACTGGTTTGGCACTCCTATTTTCAGTTTTGCGGTTATATGATTGATAATGCCAACCAACGTCTATGGATAAGACCTAGAATTCCTACAGAGATGAACGGCAAGATTACCAAAGCAATACTGCTGAACCCAAAAGCTCTTGGTACACTCGACTATGATGAAAGTGAAAATGGCGAAACAGGTGTAACTCAAACTATTACGGTAAAATATGACAAACCTGTTACAATAAAAGAATTTGTATTAAAGAACAATACCGGTATCGAATCGCCTTATGTTGCAATATCAGAAGTTGATAATCCGACTATCAAAACTGAAGGTGTTGATCCAGAAAAGAATATCAGGGTGACTTTAGCTACTCCCATCCAGATCGGTCCATCAGGGGTGACAATTCTGGTTTCCAAAAAACCGATCGCGGTTGCTAATTTAAAAGGAATTAACACAGTGTTTCCACTTGCATTCAGAAGTACACGTTTGTCAGCAGGTGTACCGATGTACTACTCAGTTGATGTCGCTGGTCCAGTCAAGATTGAATTGTTTGGTATCAATGGCGCAAAAATAGGTACAATCATGGAGCAGCAGGTCTCTGTGGGTAGCCATGCTTACACATGGAACGGAAAGACAATGGAAGGCAGAAGTGTAGGCTCCATGTTTGCAGTATTGCGGTTAACATCAGTAAAGGGTTCAGTAACTAAGATGGTTTCAGTAATGCGGTAATTCAGGGTGATGACCTGGTTTTTACTTTGTTTCATTTTGAGGACTCCCTTTTTCTAAGGGAGTCCTTTTTTTTACAATGTACACGATATGATAAAATCGGTGTAAGTCCTTATGAACCTGAAAAAAGAGGAATAATTACCCATACCGAAGGATTGGTTGAATGAAAAAAAAGAATTTTTTGATGTGTCTGCTTATTTTTTCAATATCAATAAATGCAGCTACAAATATTAATATTGCAGGTACAATCATCAATACCAGTGGCGAACCCATTTATGATGTTACTGTATATCTGGCTGGAGTACCGGATGCTGTTACCAAAACCGATTCCAAAGGGGTTTTTAGTCTTGTTGCACTTAACATTTATAATGCAAAAAGCTCAAAGATTTCACCGGTTGAATTTGAAATTAAAGGAAGAGATTTGGTTGTTTATCCGATTTTACAAAATTTAAGTGGGAAGATAGCTGTCTATTCCGGAAATGGGAGACTATTGACAACAAATAATTATAATGATCTATCATCTTTCCCCCTACGGTTTAACCTGCCTTCTTTTGCCCCTGGATTAAATATTCTTTGTATCGAAATAAACAATGTCACTTATACCTGCCCGATTATGCAGATCGTAAATAATTTGTATCTGAAAAGAACAGGACTGGTGGTGAATGGAAATATCAGGGTAAGCCAGCAGAAAGATGCTTCAATTGTGGATACGCTGATAGCCCAAAAAAACGGCTATGTTGATAAAAAGACTCCAGTTAATTCCTATGCTATTTCAGATATGAATATTACTATGGAACCAATAGAACAAAAGGTTTGTGATGCCAAAACTTTGAAAGAAGCTGGAGAGTGCCGAAGTCAAAAAATATTGATCGGAACAGCAGTTTCATCAAATTCACTCTCCAATCTTGCCGCTCAGGAGTTTAACTATGTGACTGCAGAAAATGAGATGAAGTGGCAGTACCTGCAAGGCAGCGAAGGTAAATTTACTTTTAATCAGGCAGATAACATTGTAAACTGGGCAAATCAGAGGGGAATAAAAGTCAAAGGCCACTGTCTTGTGTGGCATAGCCAGCTGGCAGGATGGGTAGAGCAGGCAAGGGGGCGGGACAGAGTTCTCTCTATCATGAAAAAACACATTGAAACTGTTATGGAACATTTCGGAAATAGAGTCTATGCTTGGGATGTTGTAAATGAAGCAATCGCCACCGACAGTGACATCGGGGAGGGGAATGCTCGTATGAGAAGCACTGTTTTCTACAATGAAATCGGTCCTGACTATATCGAGCAGGCATTTAGAATTGCCAGAAACTTTGCCGATAATAACAATATGAAAGATATGAAACTCTATTATAATGATTACAGTATAGATGCTAATAATGACAAATCTAAATTCGCTCGAATCATGATTAAAGATCTTGTAGATAAAGGAGTTCCAATTGATGGTATAGGATTTCAAATGCATATCGGCCCTCCAAATAACATTCCGACAGCAAAAGATGTCGAAGACAATATGAATTATTATGCCAGTCTGGGTCTGGAAGTACTGATTTCGGAATGGGATATAAATCTCTGCGGTAACAGAGTAACAAAAGAACAACAGTTGCAGCTTTACTATGATATTACAAAGATATGTGTGAATCAGCAAAAATGTGTAGCTATCACTTTCTGGGGAATAAACGATCAAAATTCATGGTTGAATTTCTGGAATGGTGCACTGTGTAATGGTGGCAACTCACAGTCATTACTTTTTAGTAACGACCAGAAAAAAGATACATACTATCGGGTTCTGAATGCTCTCAATGGAAAATGATAAAAATAATGATGATTAAATCAAAAATGAAAGGGAAAACCTACGATGCCACTTATATTGAGTGGTATCGCAGGGGCATAGATTTAAAAAACACTGATCCCGCCCGCTTAATAAAAGGTACACAAAAGTAAACGCTTCGCGTAGTAAAATTGTGATTATCTAACAGTGTTCTTTTGTCGTATTAACCGGATACTACAGAATTTGATGGATTTGTAGCCGGGAATAGTTAAATTTTCCTTAAAAAGATCGTGTCTCCTGAAAAACGATGTTCTCTGAGAGTGTCGCTTTAGAGAAGTACTCATAAAAACTTATAATCTGTTCAATTTCTGAGATACTTACATCCAGTTTATTGGCTATATAATGCTGAACATCTTTGGGAAGTGATCCACAAATGCGATACGCCTGGTGTAAAACCGCAAGAGTATCCATTTTTCTCAATGCGTTCGAACTATTTTTTAAAAAATCAATAAACGAATCGATTTTTTTTAATTGTTCAGATTTTGCTTTGCCGATACATGTTTGCACGAACATCTTTCTGCCTTTCTCTTACCATCTTGTGAATAAAAACAACTGGAAATAGATATTGTATATTGATGGTATGAGAAATGAAAGAGGAAAAATCAAGAATGGAAAATTCAAGGGATTATGATAACATTTCATATACAATGAAAAAACCACCGTGGCAGGTAACGGTGGTTTTTATGCTGAAATTCATACTTGATATTTAATTCAGAATGCGTCGATATCTATCTGATAAGTCACTGTTGGTTTGAACTCTTTACGGTCATTATAGATATTGTACCCCAGTAACATTCCCACATTGGGGGCGAATTTCCAGGCAGCTCCTATATTGAAGGCACCATAGCTACTTTTTCCACTCTGAAAATCGATACATAACCATAACTTATTCGAAATTTCGCTCATCACCCTATCCCATGAGAGCATTACACCAGCATCGGATTTGCCAAAAAGAATCTTAGGATCATCAAGTCCAATACCTCCTTTGAATCCTCCGAGAGAGAATCGGCCCAGCTTCCAGATGTTTCTGGAGACCAGACCGTAAATGATATTATATGTCGAAAAATCCTTTTTGGTCCCAAAATCATATCCTCCAATTGCAACTGCAGGCATATATTTGAAAAAAGCATCTTCAGGAAAACCGATCTTTGCATTAAAATAGATTGGATCTTTATGATTTCCGCTTCCATCCCTGTAATCAAGACCGACCTCCATGGCAATTTTTGAAAAAGGCAACACTCCTACGGTTAGCCCCCCGTTGCTCATGACACCCTCTGTTCCGCCACTTGCTGTTCCGATATACGCATCCCATCCTATGTGCAGCTTTTTATAAGACTGGACATCTGTAGATGGTATCCATACCTGGGTGGAGGGAGTGGCCATGATTTCCAGTGAAAATGAGACCATAATAAGTGCAATACAGGCAGTAAACAGTTTGCTCATAAAAATCTCCTTTAAAAAAGGTAAATGTTTTCCTGCATTTGTATTAGCATAATGCAGTCTGATTTAAAGTAAATACATTTATCTGAAAGAAGAAAAAGTATCCAGAAAGCAATCTGTTTGCCTTAGGGGATATTAAGCTCTTCAATGAGCAGTGCCTTGTATTTACAATATTGATCCCTTGTGCAAACCTTCAGGAGTGTTGACATCGGGAATTCCCTGGGTGTCATTACGTAATGAGTATTCTGCAATGAATGTGCCGGAATGCGGAAGTGTATAGAAGTTAACAGGAGGACTCTATATTATACTGGTCTTACCAGAAACATGAAAGACCACATTAATACAAAACTGACAATCATGGAAAAATTGGTAATGGTGCCAACAATCTTTGTATCATATTCAAAATCAACCGAATAGGGAATAACCACCATCCCCACAGGCAGCATCAGACCTATAAAAAACACCATCCGGTACACATGAGAAAATGGAAGAAACAGGTATAGAAGAAAACCAACCACAAATCCTGCTCCATATCTTAGTATCAGGACTTTGGTGATAAGTTTCCAGCGGGATGACTCAAAACGGAAATCAAGTGTTAATCCCATAACAATCAATGCCATTCCCGTATTTGCCTGTGCCAGAACTTCCAGTACATCCGAGGTAAAACCTGAAAAATGAAATCCAGCCAGATTCAAGGTAAGTGCAAACAGATAACTCATGAAAGGAATGGAGGTGGCAAAGAGATTGAAAATCTTTTTAAAGGATAATTTCTGTCCGGCTCTTTTTTCTGAATATATAAACCCAAGAAAATAACTCAAGCCAAAAACCACAAATATATTGCCCAGGTCAAACATCGCAATCGCAGACAGCCCAGAAGAACCGAAAAGCCCTGAAATTATAGGATAAGCGAAAAGACCAACATTGAATCCCACAGAGCACATTCGTGAGATTCCTTTTGTATTGTCAAATTCGTTTTTAAATAGAAATCCTGATAAAAGTGCAACTCCAAAGGAGTGAAACAAGCAGATCAGGGGAGCCAGAAAAAGAGAATAATCCAGTTCAATTTTATTTATGGTCTGAAGAATCAGCGCCGGAAGAGTGATATTAAATATAATGCGGGAAAGGGATTTTCCATGTTCTATTGAGAGAATCCCTGCTTTCTTAAGAAGAAAGCCGATTGCAACCACTGTCAATGTTTTTAGAAATATATAATTAAAACCGCTCATTTTTTATGCAGTCTGAACTTTCCTATCCGCACGATCGGAGTTAATTCATGAATTTTTAATAAAATATATTATGTCAGGATATTTGAATTCCGCTTTACAGTGATAACTGCAGGTATTACATCTGTAATATAAGCGAACGTATATGTTTAGCCATATCATCGGGGGTGGAGTTGTGGTTAAGTACTCCAGAATCGATAAGGCCGGACCAGGTCAGCGGTTTTCCGAAAATCACTCCTTTGGATCCTTGTTTATATTTTTTGTCAGAACTTATGTTTGCAGGACCCACAATCTTTACAGGAACAATGGAGGCCCCGGTTTCACGCGCCAACAATCCGATTCCGGATTTAAATTGGCCAATCTGTCCATTCCTGTTTATCACGCCTTCAGGAAACACTATCAGATGTCGATTGTTGCGGATAACTGACAGATAGATTTTGAGCAGCTCAATGGGATCCCCGGATTTCTCCGTCTTAATAATATTGTTGCGGTGTAATGCATAGGGGATAGCAGGGTAATCACTGCTCTTTTTATCACTTATAAAGTAGGTATTGCTTTTCACCGAAGAGGGCAGAGAATTGAGGATCCAGAAGACATCCATTGCATGTGAATGGTTAGATGCAAAAATCATGGACTTTGAGTCATCTCTGAAATTCTCTGCTCCGCTTTTTTTAATCTTAAAAAAAGTTCCGCAGAATCTGGAGACAAGTGGCGCTGTAAAACTGGTTTCAACTGGAAATTTCACTACCTGAAGATCATCGGAAAGAATTCTCTCCTTAAGTCCCATTACTTTCTCTACAGTGGGATTATGACTTATGATGTGTTCTCTTACCAGAGAGACAAGATCACTAACTGATTCCATTTTATCGAATACATCTTCATGGATCCTGATTGAGAAGCGACGTTCGATCTGAGTAAGAAGTTCAATTCTTTTAAGCGAATCTAATCCCAAATCGATTTCCAGATGAGATCTGGGGTTAATGATACGGGGATCGGTTTTGGGTGATATAAGAATGATACTGCCGATTACGCCTGTATACTCTGCCGTTTCCATCAGGGCCATCTCCACTACAGAGAGCTGCTCCTCGGGGATTTCACGGTTTGCAGATTTCCGTCTGATGGAGTCATAGATTTTTTTCAGTTCCATTTTCTTGAGTTTACGTGTGGTGGTTCTTGGCAGAGGAGTGTAAAGCGTAACAAAGTCGCTGATTCTTCTGTAGACAGGAAGATTTTTTCCCATTCTCACTAATTCTTCATAAATAAGATCGGTAGCCTGAGCAATAGTATGAGTTTTGCGGATCTCTTTGGAGGGTACAATTGCAGCGGCAACAATCTCTGCACCTTTCTGATTGAATCCAAATACCCCGATCTCTTCGATGAGCGAAGAAGTGCCATAGTAATCTTCCAATTCATCCGGATAGACATTCTTGCCACTATCAAGAACTATCATGTCCTTTTTTCTTCCGGATATGAACAGAAAATTATCTTTATCTAAACGTCCCAAATCACCCGTGTGAAACCATCCCTCATCATCAAAAACCTGAGAGGTTAATTCATCATCTTTGTAGTATCCTTTGAAAACACAGCTACCCCGCAAACAGATTTCACCGATTCCGGATTCGTCCGGATCTGAGATTTTGATCTCATTCTCAGGGAGTGCTGGTCCCACTGAGCCAAACCGCGGCTCTTCATCGGGACAAACAGTAATTGGGCCATAAGTTTCGGTAAGTCCGTATCCCTCTAGGATGTTAAAGCCCATGTGGCGAAATCCGTTCCAGTATTTTTTATTTAGTGCAGCACCACCAGAAATGATCAGCCGGAGTTTGCCTCCAAACCCTTTATGAACACTGGAGAAAAGACCACGGCGGAACCGGTCTCCAAGTGTATCACCGGTAGTTGCAGAAATAGCCTTCATACCGGCGAAAACCGTACGTACAACTGGTCCCTTTTTCTTTACATTGTGCATAATACTTTCATAAAAAAGTGCAATCATTTTGGGGACAGCTGGAAGGATCGTCACCTCCTTTTCCCTGAGCGCTTCAAGAATCAGGGGGCCCTTTACATAAGGCACAATTACCAGATCGAGTCCTGATGTCAAAGCAGCTGCGATACAGGCTGCTGAACCGAAAACATGGTGAAGGGGGAGAACTGCACACATGGTATCGTGGACTCCTGCTCTCATTCGGGGAATACCATGGACACCTATGGCGGTAAAATTCTTTTGGGTTAAAACCACGCCTTTTGCTTTTCCGGTGGTTCCTGAGGTGAAAATGATAACCATGGGATCATCAGGACCGAAAACCGGTAAAAATGCGTCTTTCTCTTCATTACCTGATTTAAGGAACTCCTCGAATGCAGGTTCTTTATCATCTGATTCGCTTTCCAAAAGTACTATTTTTTCCAGGTGCTGATATTTCTGTTTTAAAGTTCTGAAAAGATTCAGGAATATTTTGGAACAGAATACCACTTTTGCTTCGGTAATAGAAAGAATAGACTCTATCTCGGATGGAGGGATGCCGGGATCTACCGGAACAGTGCAGGCACCGGTGAGTATGATTGCATTATAGGCAATGATCCATTCAGGAGAGTTTTCCCCGATAACTATGGCGTTAGTATCCTTTTTCAGGTCCAGTTTTTTAAGAGCTGAGCTTAGCCGGTTCAGATCTTTATGAAAATCAGAGTAACTCCAGCTCAGATATTTTCCATTGCGTTTTATATGAAGGCAGGGACGATGGGCGTGTTTTAATACTGATTGATGCAGCAGCTCAACATAGACATGTTCGTTCATAGTACCTCGTTAAATGCTAATCAACCGGTAAAATTCAGAGCTTTTCCGGTTGGAGAACATAATATAATCAACTTATACCTAATCAAATGATTCTTTTTTAAGGATAAAAACTGGAAACTACTCATAAGAAGCGCCTGCTTTATCAGTTTATATTAACAATCATATGAATAAACAAGATTCAGTCCACGATTTCTGAATCTTTTTTTTATTACGTTCTTGGGTAACAGTTATTATAAGTCAGGATTTTGCGATAATCAGTTCCCCTGGGTTAGGAAAACAGAGTGTTTATAGAGATCAACATTTACACTATATGACAATTCGTGGTACATTATTAATTTTTTAAGGTTTTAAATCTGCGGTAGAAACTGTAGTGTTTTCCTGTTCAGCGGTAAAAAACAGAATCCCGCTGAAAGCGATAACCGAGAACAGAAGCGCCACAAGCCAGAACCGGGAAAAATCTATCTGATTAATGGCGTTTGGTGAGGTTAAGTCTGCAATGAAACCGGCAAGAAGATTCCCTGCAAGTGCCCCTATACCCCCGATCATGGAAAACAACTGATGAACTCCTGCACGGGAATATTTATCACATCTGGAATCCAGAAATATGGTAAGTGGAATAAAAAAGTAGGAATAGGTGAATCCATGAAAACCTATACCCAGGTAAAGCAGGTTGCGATCTCCGGATAAAAAGATTAAAAAGCGGCTTATTTCAAAAAATGCACCTAATAAGAGTGTTTTTTTCAAGCCAAACTTTTTTAATATCGGTCCCAGTGCCCCCAGACCTATTATTTCCGGAATCTGTCCAAAACTAAGCACCGGAAGTATTTGCCGGTCTTCAAATCCAAGATTTTTCAGAAAAGGAGCACCTCCAAACATATAGAAACGGTCTGCAAAACTTATAAGGATACTTATAATGGAAAAGATAAGTATTTCCGGCTGCAGAATGACTCTCAGGGAATCTTTTGGAAATATCATTACCTTTGCTTGTTTATTCCGTTTCAAAGCTACCGGTAAGGTGGCAGCATAAATGGACATTATAACTGATGATAGGGCAGAGAGCGCAAGTGCACTATGCAGTGTTTCTGAAGATTCTTTTCCAGACCACAAATAACTGAAAACCCATGCAGCCATAAACCATCCGAAAGTTCCCCAAAGACGGATACCACCAAAATTTTTCACCGCTTCAGGGGCATGATGAAAAGCGATTGCGGTTGTAAGGGCTATAGCAGGGCCGGTGATAAGACCGTAAAGGAGGTAAAAAAAGAGTACCGGATAAAATTCCCTCTGATAATACAGAGCTGCCATTGCAGCTGCACCTGCGATGTTACAACATATCAAGAGCCTTTCGGCACTGATTAACCGGTCGGCAATAAAAGAAGTGATTAGTGGGGAAAAAAATGCTGAAATCGCAGACACTGCCAGAATGATACCGCTTTGTGTACCGGTGAAGTGAAGATAATCTTTCATGTAAAGGCTAAATATCGGTAGGGTGCAACCGAATACAAAGAACTGAAGAAACATCATTGTGGATAGCCGAATATATTTAAAGCGCATAATATCAGTTTCACAGAAAATGAAACCTCAGTATACTTTCTGAAATAGTAGCTATGCAAATTTCAAAGAGTGCAATGGTGGAGAAAGTCTGTTAAGTTTAAAACCTGCAGAAAAAAAGGAAATTATCGGTTTAAAGTATTCCAGATTTCTTTGAGTGCTGCGGCAAAAACATCTCTGGTTATGCTTTCGGCATAATTACTGGTATCAAGAGCTGTTTGAGAGTTTTCACTATCCACTATAAATTTAAGGACCCGATTAGTGTCCAGTGGGTCGACCTGAGTGACTTCCAGTTTGATTTTTGCGTTTATCGTCTGCGTCAGAAATGAATTTTTTTCAATCAGAGAAAAATCGAGGATTTTTACCCGTACAAGAAAATCAGCAGCACTGGCATCGAGGCTGACCGCTTTTTTATTAGTAAACAAATTAAAAAGCGAGTTTCTGAAGACTTCCTCTAAGGAAGGGGAGCAGATAACAGGAGCATTGGTTTTAATGCCCGTTCTGGTGTAACCGATTATTGAAGAATCCAGCCCGGGAACGTTTTTTTCAACAGAGCCAACAAACCACTTTTTAGAGTTGGAAAAGGAGGGAAAAGAATCAAAGCGATTTACGGTGGGGTTTATAACGTATTTATCTTTCTTCGTTCCTGCAAGCAGAACGCCTGGAATAAGAATCATACAGATTAATAAAGATAGAAAGTTTCTGATAGGCATATTCTTAGAGACTCCCGGCAATAGGCTGATCTTTGAAGTAAAAGTAGCAATTTCCTTTCAGATAAAGCAAATTACAGGCCCTCTGGAGAAATTAAAGTGTCTGATATCTCATAAGTTACTTTAGCCGACAATTTTTTTTGACTCTTCCCAATAGATATCCATCTGCTCAAGAGTGCAATTATGGATATCATAACCATTCTCTTTAAGCTTGTCTTCGATATATTTAAATCTGCGGATAAATTTTCGGGTGGTATTTCTGAGCGCATCTTCAGCACTGATGTTGTGGTGGCGTGCCACATTTACCAGGGCAAAAATGATATCACCCAATTCCTCGAAAGCATGCTCATGTTTGCCCCCCGTCAATGCTTCTCTGAATTCTTTAATCTCTTCGTCAACCTTATCGAATGCTGCACTGGAGTCATCCCAGTCAAAGCCTACTCTGGCAACTCTTCGCTGCACTTTTTCTGCTCTGAAAAGAGCCGGTAATGCCTCAGGAATGTCATCTACAATGTATTTGCGGTGTTCTTTACCTTTTTCGCCCTTCTTAATGTTTTCCCAGTTGGTGATTACTTCATTTGTAGAGGAGACTTCAACAGAACCAAAAACATGAGGGTGGCGTCTGATGAGTTTGTCAGAAATATCTCTGGCAACATCGTTAAAATCAAACTTTTTCCGTTCACTGGCCATTTGACTGTGAAGAACGATCTGAAGAAGCAGATCTCCCAGTTCTTCTTTCATGTGCTCATAATCATTCTGCTCTACTGTTTCAAAAAACTCATAGAGTTCATCCAGAAAGCAACTGAGAATGCTTTGATGTGTTTGCTCCCGGTCCCAGGGACATCCTTCAGGGCTTCTTAATTTTCGGACAATGCCGATTAAACGGTCTGTCTGGTTATCCATTTATCATAAATCCTTATCAAATGGTAAAAATTCCTTTACCCTCTCTAATTACAACCGGTGAATCGCCAGTCAGATCCACAATGGTAGATTCGATGGGATCATCGATTATACCGGCATCCAGCATGACGTCGACATCATTGAGTACTGCAGGGCGGATCTGTTCAGGATCTCCTACCAGATTATCTGGAACATTAATCGATGTGTTAGCCAGAGGTTCACCTAAAAGCTCTACCAGGTCACAAGTTACCCTGCAATCTGGAATACGTATGCCCACAGTTTTGCGTTTAGGGCAGATTTTTTTCGGAACCAGATTGGTTGCATTAAGAATAAAGGTAAAGGGGCCTGGAAGATATCTTTTTAGAAGCTTGAAATGAGCATTGGGAAGATGCGCATAATTGGAAATTTGTGAAAAACTGCTACAGATAAAAGAGAAAGAGCGTTGTTTATCCTTAGCAAGAAGTCTGCTTATTTTTTCGATAGCTTTTGGATTGCTGATGCATGCTCCCATTCCATACACTGTATCGGTAGGATAGACTGCAATACCGCCTTCATCTTTTAAGATTTTAACCGCTGAATCAAGAAATCTACGTTGAGGATTTACCGGATGAACATTATAAATAATCATTCTATTATCCGATGGTTATCAGGTTGAAAAGGGAAAAATTTTCAAAAACGGAAAAATAATCTACAGATAACTTTCTTTTTGGGAAATAAAAGAGTGCAGATTTTTTTGTTTCTACATAATTCAGTACGTTTGAAAATGGTGAAATCTTGCATTTTAAACGGAAAAAAAGGGTAGTGCATGATATTTTAGTTTCTTCAGGTCTGACTTTTGCAGAAGCGAAATAACAGTTTAGAAGACTCCGGATCTGGCAGCAAACAATACTTAGAGTTCGAAAATGCATTATAGGTAACCTTTTTTCTGCAGAGTATTTAATATACATCGGGAAGAACCCATATAAATGGTTGACTTCCTTTTTATATAAAGATATCATCTTTAACAGGATACAATCATTAAAACCTAGGGGTGTACATGAGTGATGTTGAGAATTTGACTCTTGAAGTTACTGTTAAAAACAACGAAGAAACTCCACTTATTGAGCTGGCCGGCAGAATAGTGGATGCCGATGTAAAAAAGTTTCAGCGGCGCATCGACCAGATCTACAAGAAAAAACATCAGCAGATAATTGTCGATCTCAGCCGGGCAACATTTATAGACAGTCATGGGTTAGGCACTATAGTGTATTACCATACACTAATGCAGAAAGAGAAAAGGGAGTTGGTCATACTCAATGCCAATCCGGATAAAAGCTCCTATTTACACAGGCTCTTTGAGTTGACCAATCTGGATAAGGTGCTAAAAATTGTTGATCATCTGTGACTTAATCAGATAGCGCTTCGCCGATACGGACAAGCGCCTTTTCCACATTTTCCCTCTTATTAAAGGCACTGATTCTTATATAACCTTCCCCGCATCTTCCAAAACCTATTCCGGGCGTACATACAACTCCTGCCTTAGAAAGCAGTTTGTCGAAAAATACCCAGGAATCGGTTTTCCCGTTTACCCAGATATAGGGAGCATTTTCTCCTCCGGTACATGAGTAACCCTTTTCAGTCATTGTTTTTCGGATCATCCTGGCATTATTCATATACTGATCAATAATTTCTCTCACTTGAGAAGCACCCTCCTCTGAGTAGATCGCCTCGGCAGCTCTTTGCACCGGATAAGAAACACCATTAAATTTAGTACAGTGTCTTCGGTTCCAAAGCGAATGCAGGGAATGCTTGTTTCCTTGAGAATCGTATACCATGCAGCTTTTGGGAACTACTGTATATGCACAGCGGGTTCCGGTGAAACCTGCAGTTTTTGAAAAGCTTCTGAATTCAACTGCGCATTCGCGGGCACCCTCAATCTCATAGATGCTATGGGGAATCGATTGATCGTAAATAAATGCCTCATAAGCCGCATCAAAAAGAATCAGAGCTTTTTCTTTTCGTGCATAATCAACCCATTGTTTCAGTTGTGATTTGGTGGCAACTGCTCCTGTTGGATTGTTAGGGAAACAAAGATAGATAAGATCCACTTTTTGAGAGGGCAAGCAGGGTATAAAGCAATTCTCCTCAGTGCACTCCAGGTAATGTAATCCGGAATATCTTCCTTTTTCAAAAGAGCCGGTGCGTCCTGCCATCACATTTGTATCTACATAGACTGGATATACCGGATCGGGGATGGCGATAGAGATATCTTTTGAGAAGAGTTCCTGAAAATTACCGGTATCACATTTGGCACCATCGCTGACGAACACTTCATCTGCTTCAATATCGGCATTGCGAGCCTGAAAATCGAATCTGGCGATTTTTTCTCTTAAGAACTCATAACCTTGTTCAGGTCCATATCCTTTAAAGGTAGCATCATTGGCCATATCCTCGACACCTTTATGGAATGCCTCAATGCAGGCTTTGGGAAGAGCACTGGTGACATCTCCGATTCCAAGGCGGATAATCTCTTTGGAAGGGTTTTGATTTTGAAATGCATCGACTCTTTTTGCAATTTCGGAAAATAGATAGGATGAATTTAGTTTGAGGTAGTTTTCATTCATTCGAATCATATTTTTAATTCCTTCCATAGGGTTAGAGGTTTAGGGTATGATAAATAAAAGGCAGGGGTGAAGTCAAGGGTACGGCACTGCTATTTTAACTCTGCAGAAAATGCAGAGATGGAGTAGATTTTGTCTTTTTTAATCCAATAAAAAGACATGGCAGGGAAACCCAATTAACCCCAAATTTTCCATTAGAAGCACTCTGGAGCTTACAAAACCAACATTGTCTAATGAACCATAGCTTGAAGCAACTGATGGTGCAAAGTACTGTTTAGAGGTTCTAAAAGAACTTAAAGCAAGGGGGGGGTGAAAGATTATTGGTAGCCAGTATAGATGGCTTAAAAGGCTTCGTAGAAGCCATAGAGGTGGCATTTCCCAGTATTTTTTTACTATTCTTAAAGCGTTTAGGAAGGGGCCATTCTGTTTAAATGGCACATACAATCTGGGTTGTTTTGTCCGAGCCAAACACTGCCAAAATTTGGGTTAAATCAGATTTTGCCAAGATTTTTAAGCTCAATCCATCCGCTTACTCCATTTGGAAGGCTTACTAATGCCCAGGAGCCATTTATTTTGCGAATCTGGAACTTTGTGCCCTCATGAGCCGTAAAAAGCACTTTATTCCCATCAGGTTCATTGCGTGCTTCTGAAGAGGGGGACAGGAGAATGGCATATGAGGTCTTTTCAAGTTCGTAAACTTTAACAGCGGCTGATATTCCGGTTATAACTATCACTAACGATAAAAGAACCGAAAAGTAGATAAGCCAGAGGCGGCCGTTACCCGAGAAATAAAGACTCAAAGAAAGCAGAATGGAGATTGTTAATAAAAGTGAGAACAGGATCCAGAGCTGAGTTTTTAGCGGAAAGAAGATATGTAAATGCCACAGCAGGTTTTCCAGAAATCCACGTTCCTGTTCAGGTGTTTTGTCAATAATGTTGGCTTTTATAAAGCGAATGTTAGAAATTATATCAGGATCCTGCGGATCAAGTTTTGCTGCTTTTTCAAAGTAATAACGGGCCAAACCGATCTTTTTCTGACGAAAAGCGGTGTTTCCGAGATTATAAAAAATAGCACTGTTGGATATTCCTGATTCTACTATCTTTTCATAATAAAAAGCAGCACTATCATATTGCTCATTGGAGTATGCCTGATTTGCCTTTTCAAACCAGTGGTCAACCGGAGCTGAAAATGCACTACTAAAGATAAACAGACATCCCAGAAAGACAGCTAAAGTGCGGCTCATGACGGCACCTCCCTTTTTGGAACTTTTCTGCAGGCCAGAAAGAAATCTGGAAGTTTTATCCAGAACAGAAATCCTGGAAGAATCGTCAAGAGTCAATCCTCCAAAACGGTAGCCATTCAGATCCTCTATGAAAGCGGTAAGCTCGGCTACGGTCTGCTGGTCAGCATTTTGAGAAAGAAGCTCATTCTTAAGCTCATCCAGAGTTCTTCCGGTGGCTGCAAATCCAAATTTTTGAGAGATATACTGCTCGATAGTTTCTGAAACAGCTCCCAGAAATTGTGATGATGAAAGGCTGGTATGTTTCTTTTTTAGAGTAGATAGTTTTTTCTGTGCAGCAGAAAATGCTCTGCGGCGTATCTGCTGTGTGGCATTTCTTTTTTGTCTGGAAGATTGGAAGCGGTACAATAATGAAAAAATAAAAATTATGAATGGAATGGGGAAAAGAAGATAAAAGAATGGTTCCCGGTAAGGACGTTCCTGTTGATTCTTAATTTTTATTCCGGTCTTTATATAGCGGATATCTTTACCTACTTCTCTGATCTCTTCCTGAGTAAGGTAGCGGTTTTGTGATGCTATGTTTTCTTTGCCTTTACTTATAGTTATCTTTATTGTATCTGAAGAAGCACTTTTATATGAGCCGGATTCCGGATCAAAATAGATAAGAGAAACAGGTGGAATTACCAGGGTACCTTCTTTTCTGGGGATAAGAAGATACTTGTATGTTTTTCTGGTGGTTATACCATTGACACTGGTGTCGGTTATCATCTGTTGCTCAGGTTTGAATACTTCACAGTCGGACAATTGAGGCAGAATTATGTCTCCTATACTTCCGGGTCTGGTGGATCCCTTCAGTGATATTTTCAAAGTAATTGCTTCCCCAGCAGGAACTTGTTTGGGATCGACACTTGCAGATAGGGAGAATTTTCCTACAGAACCGCTGAATCCGGATGGTGCTGAAGGCAGAGGTTTAACTGTTATGGAAAGACTGTTCGACAGGGCATTTTTATCCACGGCTTGCACGCCTCCACCGAAGAAACTATTCATGTCAAAGAAGTCATCGAAAAACGGATCTGATCTTCTGGAACGTACTCTTCGAAGTTCCTGGTAACCAAAGGGGATAGACTGGATGTTAAAAGTTCCGCTGTTAACCGGATATAATGCATAACGCAATGAATAAACCTTGTATATTTCACCATCGATTCGTTCCTGAGTAGTGCTGATCTGATTAGTGAATAATCTGCTGAGAGCAAAATCGCTCTCAAACGCATTTTCAAGTTTTTCCAGGGCAGACATGAAACCATTATTCACATCGGTGGAGGATTGGACTTTCTGGGCTACCTTAAAAGTCAACATAGCCTGTTCACCCACATAAAGAGAGCGCTTATTTAGCTGGAGAAATACTCTTATGTCAGGATTAGCAACGGCTTCATTTCTGACTGTAAAAACGATTGGCTCAGTCTTGTAGCTTTTTCCGTCAACGGTTACTTCCAGTGATGGAAATGTAAAACTGCCAACTTTTGATGGTGCAATATAGTAATAGAAAATGTGATGAATTTCAGTTTTCTGACTGGCTCTTCCATTAATTATCTGTATAGAAGATGAAGAGGATTGGCGCTGATCTGTTTTCAGGACAGTGAAGCCATCGGTACTGCTTACCGGAGGTATCGAAGAAATACCTGATTGACGGTTGGTGGTAAGGGTTGCAGTTATTACAACCTGCTCATCCATAGAGATATGTGTTCGCTCGGTTGTTGCAGAAAAACGGACCTGAGCAGAAACAGTTACTAAAAACAGGGTCAAGAAAATAAAAATTGGAATGATTCTATTCACAATGTATGCTCCTTTGCCCAATTAATCACAGTTCTGCAAAGCAGTTTAACATCGCTGACCCGTAAAAAATTGTGATCGGCACCGTTAAACAAGTGATATTCACAATCGATACCGCATTTGCGGGCTTCAGTGATATAAACAGCCGATTCTTTTACAGGTATCGATTTATCAGAATCACCCTGAATAAGAAGCAACGCTCCTTTCAGGTCCTTACAGAGGGTCTCTACCGGATTTATCTCCAGAAGAGTAGCGGCAAACGATGAATCCATTTCATGAGGTCCATGTTCATAAAAGCCTTCTGAATTTGGACCAGATTTAATGATTTTTTTCTGGCTCAAAATCAGTTTTTGCGGATTTCCAACCGGTGCCAGTAATGCTACTCCATTTGCATCTTTGCAGCACAGGGCGGCTATCATTCCACCAAAGCTGTGCCCCAGTAAAAATACATTGGATGGGTTATGTTTTTTTTTCAGCCAACAAATAAGCCTTAGCAGATCATTTTTCATTGTGCATACATTCATATCAGAGAATCTGCCATCGCTTTCACCAGAACCGCGGAAATCAAACCTCAAAGAACAATACCCTGCATCGGCAAGTGCTTTGGAAAGTTTTACAAACAGGTATCCTGGACCCATTCTCTGGCCGGTAAATCCATGGCAAATAATGAACCAGGGAGCTTGGTTTTCTGAGCTGATGTGCAAAGAGCCACGTATAAGCTGATTTTGTTCTCCCGGTAATTCAAAATAACTGAATTTGTGCATCTTTACCAATCTTGTTCAGGCTGTTTAGTTTTTGTCTTTTTTTTCATTGGCTTGTTTAACGAATCAGCATCATCAGCATAGAGCTCAAGGAGCCTGCGTGCATCTTCTTTTTTCATATCTTTCTGCTGTTCTTCCGATTCTTTCATTTCTGGTTGTTGCTGTTGCTGCTGTTGTTGTTGATCATTATGTTTCTGTTCCTCTTTATTATCCTGCTGATTCTGCTGATCCTCTTTCTGTTCATTATTTTGTTGCTGATTATTATCATTTTGCTTGTTCTGGTCATTTTTGTTGTCTTTGTTCTGTTGGTTCTGCTGATTTTGCTGTTGTAGCTGTTCCAGTTGCTTGATTTTCTCGTATGCCAGTTGAAGATTCCATTTAGCATCGGTATTATCAGGGCTAAGTTCAATAGATTCGATATAGTGCTGTAAAGCAGATTTTAATTTTTCCTGTGCGCCTTGCAGATCCTGATATTGGATCTGTTCTGCTTTTTTATATAGAATATTTCCCATGTTGTAATGGGCATCTGATTTGATTTTTTTATCCTTAACGGTAAAAGCTTCATTATAGGATTCTTCTGCTCTATCATAATCACCTAGCTTGTAGAGGGTAGAGCCGTGGTTCATTTTCAGTTTTTCATCGGATGGTGAAAGAAGGAGTGCATCTTCATATAGTTTTAAAGCCTCATCGTATTTGCCCTGTTTGTATAACTGGTTTGCTTTATGGTTTTTAGAATATATTTCATCTGCACTGCAAACAGAGAAGAAGCACAGAAGTGAAAGAGGCAATAAAGTTTTGATGAATATGCTCATGGACTGATCCTTATTCAAAACGGCCTTTCCATTCCTTTTTCTTTGATACCCGCTCAGGAATAAAAAATTCCACCAGTAACAGCAACAATGCAAAAGAAAGAAAAATCTGATATTGTTCCTCGTAAGTGCTGAGTTTGCTCATGCCCAGATCTTTTTTTTCCATTTGAGCGATTTCAGCAATAATCCGGGCAAGATCGGAATCGTTACCTGCATGAAAAAATTTGCCATTGGCCTCTTTTGCGATGATTTCCAGGGTTCTGGGATCAAGTCTGGTCATTACCAGGTTTCCCGATTTGTCCTTTTTATAAGTGATAGAACCGCCTTTTTTACTTATAGGAATAGGCGCGCCACCTTCAGAACCAACTCCGATGGTATAGATTACGATTCCTTCTTTAGATGCAGCTTTAGCCATCTCAACAGCTTTTCCCTGGTGATCTTCACCATCAGAGATCAAAATCAGTACCTTATGCTTTTTGGAATCAGAATTAAAAGCTTTCATAGACTGTTCTATGGCATCGGCCAATGCGGTTCCCTGGAGATTGACCCAGCCAGTACTAACTGCATCAAGAAACATTTTCGCTGCACCGTAATCAAGGGTCAGAGGGCATTGGACGAAACTTTCACCTGCAAATACCACTATTCCTATGCGATCTCCGTTAAGCATGTCTATAAGTTTTGAGATCTCATGCTTGGCTCTTTCGATTCTGTTGGGAGTAATGTCTTCTGCCAGCATGCTCTGTGAGATATCCAAAGCAACTAAAACGTCAATCCCTTTTCTCTCAACCATCTCCATTTTTACTCCAAATCTGGGTCTGGTCAGAGCTATTACCATAAAGAAAAAGAAAAAGCAGAATAGAGTCCACTTTGATATCTGACGGGAAAGACCTGCAGATGGTGTCAGTTTTCTTATAAGCTCAAGCGATGCGAAACGTTTCAAGGCTGCATTTTTTTTCTGGTGTGCCCAGATAAAAAAGCCGATCAGTAGTGGCAGCAGCAACCATAAAAGGAAATATTCAGGATTTCCAAATTTCATATTTTACCTTAAGGAATACGTCTGAAACGGGAATGCTGTAAAATAAGCTCTAGCATCAAAACCAAAAATCCAGCCCATAACCACGGGTAAAAACGTTCTTCGTAGGAGGTATAGATTTTGGTTTTTATTTCGGTTTTTTCCATTTCGTCTATCTGATCATAAATTTTTTTCAGACTTTCCACATCGCGCGCACGGAAATAGGTACCATTTGAGATTTCTGCAATCTCTTTCAATGTTTTTTCATCCAGATCAGACTGCATCATTTGTATCTGCTGGGTAACTTCGCCGGTAAAAGGATTTCTAATATGAACCGGGATTGGCACCATGCCTTCTTTGCCCACTCCGATGGTATAGATTTTCATTCCTAACTCACTTGCCGCTTTTGCTGCAGTAAGAGGGGGTATCTCACCTGCATTACTGGCACCATCGGTGAGAAGAATAATCACCTTGCTTTTGGCGGGTGAATCTTTGAGCCGGTTTGCGGCTGTTGCCAGAGCGGTACCTATGGCTGTTTGCGAACTGAAATCGGTAAAGGTAATATTATCAATAAACTGGTCCAAGACTGCATAGTCCAGAGTAAGAGGGCATTTGGTAAAACTGCGCGCTCCGAAAATTACCATACCAATCCGGTCGTGTTGTCTTTTTTTAATAAAATCACGTATAGTGGCTTTGGCCACGGAAAGCCGGTTATCTGGTTTGAAATCCAATGCTCGCATACTCTCGGAGATATCCAAAACCAGCATTATATCCACTCCTTCTGTGGAAACTTCTTCATCGGTTCTGCCATGCTGAGGACGTGCCAGAGCCACAATAAGAAGTCCGATTCCGATAAGACGCAAGGGAAGAAGAACGTGTCGTGCTTTGACAAAAAACGATGGCTTGAGTTTATTAAATACAGAAAGATCTGAAAAGGTAACTGCAGGTTTATATTTTTTTTCTCTACGGATATAAACCCAGATTACAGGCAGCCAGAATATAAAAAGAAGAAAAAATTCCGGATTTCTGAATCTCATGAATTTTCACCTCTATTCTGCTCCGAGGATTGCACAGATTGAGGGGAGTCGCTTGTTTGCTGAGGCTTTGTCGCTTCCAGAAAATCCATCACTTCTTTTCCGAAACGCTCAACTGTGGCATCATCAGGAGTAAATTTTGCAAACTTTACCAGATCGGTTGTGCGGAAAAACCACTCGACTGGATGTCGGATTTTAGTTTCCAGACCCGATACTCCCAGCCAGGCGATCAGCTCTTCTGCGGTATACTCTTCGGCATTAATTTGAAATCTTCTTCCAATATATCTTTTAAATATCTCTGAAAGCTCGAAGACATACTCCCGGATTAGACCCTGCTGAAGGTAACGCTTTCCATGCAGTATCCCCAGGGCTTCGATTGCTTCTTCGTAGGGAGGTTTAGGAGGTGGTATCTTTTCTGGTTTACTCAGACGCTTTCTGATTAGATTGACCAAAAATATAAGCGTGAGAATTACTGCTACACAGATAATCAGCCAGATCCACCACATTGGTGCCTTGCCGGCGATCTGCTGTGGATGGAGATCTTTTATATCTATTATGCTGTCCCTGGTATCAATAACCGATTTTATTTCTATAGGTATGCTTTCGGTATACAGAGTGTCTGTGGCTGAATCATCCTCGATTACAAACTTCAGTGGTGGTATGGTACAGTTCTCTGGTATATAGGAGGTGATCAGATATTGAACCGATACACTGTCGTAATTCTTAAGTTCTTTTCTTTTAAGGTCCCATCCCTTTACTGTCAATTTGCCAAAATTGTCCTCAGGCACAGGAGGAGTAAATTTTGCGTTTTTGGGAATATTGGCATTTACGGTGAGGTTGATTCTTTCACCTACGGTGATTTGAGAACTGCTTAGAGTGGTATTAAGTTCTGCAGATTGTATTTCAATAAAAAGTGTGCATATCAGCAAAGAGAGAATTGTTAATGTAGGACCCTTATACATTGAGCCCTCCGATAGATACAATTATTAATTGTACAAGTCCCACTGCAAAACCCAGTACACCACCAAAAATTTCTATAGCCTTTAGTTCTTTTGAAGCAATAGAATAGATGATAGATTCAAGTTTTGTTAAATCAAAACCTTCTATTTTTTTCTTTATTATCTTTTGAAAGTTGATTCTGGATTCTGCTGTCTGAAACAGAGTATCTATAACCTCAGGAATCTCCCTGTTCAGATCATCCATCAGGGTGTCTGAAATCTTGGAAATTATCTCAGGTGTTATAAACATAGATACTAACGGATTGGAAGCAAGTCTGCTTTGAATCATGCTGTCTATTTTGGCTTTGATCACATTGCTTATATGAAGATGAAAATCTTCGGTTTGAATGATTGCCCGGATGTCCCGGTGGGAGATCAACTCCGTTTCAACGGTCTGAGCAATCTTTGCTGCCAGATCCTTTTTTCGTTTCGGTATGAGCCCGATTATTCGCAGCCCCAGAATCCGGATCTCTTTGTGAGGCCTGAAAATCATCTTAACTGCGAGATAATTGGTGATCCATCCGATAAAAGCACTGATAAAAGGAATAAGGCAGTAGAGTATTATTTGCATAGTACTTTGCTATATACGTATCAGTATTTAAAATATTTAATTGATTACAGAAATTTTCCCTGCTAATTTTATGCATGGAAGAAATCTGTAAAATTAGTTAAAGTACATCGTTTTTTCAACTTTAATATATTATTATTTATAAAGCATTCGAATACTATGCAGGATTTTCTGCGATCCTGGGGAGGAGTTCAGAATCTTAAGAGCCGGACGTATTAAGTATATTTATGAAAACTGTATCTGGTTTGTGAAACGCAGAATTCTTGACTGCAGGTATTAAAACTATTGGAATGAGGGATGGGGCATTTTTTATGGCCTTGAAGAATTTTTCGTGGGTTCTTCCTGGAAAGCTGGCAGGTTCAGGCATTCCGGGAGGATGCTCTTCGGAGCCTGATAATGTGCGCAGTGATCTGCAGGAGATGCGATCAGAGGGCATAGCATATCTGGTTTCGCTGGAGAAGCCAAAGGGACCAATCGATAGTATCTGTGCCGAACTTGGAATTGAATGGAACTATTTTCCGATCCTGGACTTTAAGGTTCCTGAAAATGGAGAGGATTTTCTTACTTTGATAAAGCAAATTATCACCGCTTTTGAATCGGGCAAGCCGGTGTGCATCCATTGTCATGCAGGTGTTGGAAGGACAGGACTGGTGTTATCCTGTGTTTTTGGATATTACTTTTCTCTCAATGCCTCCAGAGCTATAGCCGCAGTAAGAAAGAACCGGGCAGCACTGGATAACCTCGAACAGGAATGTTTTGTAAAGGAATTTCTGAGCAGCTATGAGTACTGTATTTGATATTCGAAGATTTCTTCTGGAAGAGGAGGAGAAGCTTAGTCCCTTTGCCAAAAAAAGCAGTGAGTCTGTAGGAAGGAAATCTCCTCTCAAACGTGATCCATTCAGACTCGAGTTTGCCCGCGATGAAACCAGAATCCTGCATTCACCTCCTTTTCGGAGGCTAAAACACAAGACTCAGGTATTCCTGTCGCCAAACAATGACCATATTTGTACCCGCATGGAACATGTACTGCATGTATCCAGTATTGCAGCGGTAATAGGACGTTGTCTGAATCTCAATATAGACCTCATTAATGCTATTGCCAAAGGACATGATCTGGGTCACCCTCCATATGGACATGCCGGAGAACGGGTTTTGGATAAAATCTTGAAACAAAAAAATATAAAAGAGGGTTTCAAGCATGAAATTCACGGTTTGCGAGTGGTCGATAAACTCACTAATTATGGCGCTGGATTGAATCTGACCTATGAGGTCAGGGATGGCATAATCACTCATTGTGGAGAGTCTTTTGAAAGGATAATTACTCCTGATAGAAGCAGAGATATTAAAGAAATCGAATCTATAAATGACCGCTGTTTTTATCCGGCAACTCTGGAGGGTTGTCTTGTAAGGATGGTTGACAGAATAGCTTATCTGGGAAGAGATATGGAGGATGCGATCAAGGCAGGATTGATCAGAAAAACGGATATTCCTTCAGACATAGCCAAAAATTTAGGTACCGAAAACGGCAAGATCATTGGTATCTTTGTAAACGATACCATAGCCAACAGTTATAACAGGGATTCGATTGAGATGAGCGAAGAGGTGTTTCACTATATGTATCAGTTGAAACTTTTCAATTATCAACACATATATCAGCACCCGGAAGTGGAACGCAAGTCCCATAAGGCTGCGCATATGATTGAGCTTTTATTTAGTGAGCTGGAATATATTCTGGAAAAATCGGAGCGGGGAAAAAAACTCTCCTACATTACGGCTCTGGTAAAAGAGGCTCCACTGATGGAGGTGTTTTTCAATTTTATAAAGAACACAAATTACAATGATCAGACACCATCATATCTGATGGTGACCGATTTTATTGCAGGAATGACTGATATCTTTGCTGAACGTACCTTTATGCAGCTTTTCTCACCAGACAGAGTAATTTAAAATGTGACCCTAAATCGGGTTTACTCGACTAAAACCTTCTTGTTATTGACCAGGCTCGATTCGTACGCCAAAGCCAGCTTCTCACGCACTTCTTGCTGAATTCTGTCCATTTCGTGAGTCTCTAGCTGGCGTTTAATTTCGCAGTAGAGTTGAGAAATTGCCCGATCGTGAATCATCTTTTGGGTTTCTTCCGGAAGTCTTTGATATTCCAGAGCTATCAGTTCTTCTTTTTTGATTCTGGGTTTGGACAGAAAGATTATAAGAAGTGAGATTCCAATGGTTAACAGGATTATGATCCATGGAAAAAAGGCTGATGGAGGATCATTCTGATCCCATACCGAAAAGTTCTTTTGCAAGTCCTTCTTTGGTGCGGATAAACCGGTAAAATGCTCTGCTGGAACGTTGCTGTAGATCAGTTCCAGTTTTTCAAAATCAGGAGCTGAAACTTTCGAGACCTGCAAAGGCGGGTCAGATTGATAAACGATCGCCTTGTCATAAAAAAGAGTAAATGGAGAGAGACATTTCTCAGCCAGTTCTCCCAGGCAGTATTTAAGGTCGATAAGTACCGCCAGAACCCCGGCAGCAGAGGTATTATGAGTTATAGGGTAAGTTTTTAAAAAGCAAATATTGGAGTTTACGGTAAAAATTCCGCCATCGTAAGAAGAACCTTTTTCTAAAGAAGCCTGAAACCAGTATTTGTTCTTTACATTTAAAACTGAATTCGAATTAAAATCGCGTTTAATGTCATTTAATACTTTTCCATTATCGCATACTCTTAAAATACCGTACAGTTGTGGATTACTGTACAGTACATCCCTTAGCAAAGAATCGATAGCCGTATCGGATCTGTTGTCAAAGATCGTACCTTGAGAAAGAAATTCACTTACCGAATCTGCCTTTTTCAGATGTGAAACAAAAGTGGCAGATGCATTGTCCATATCAAATCCGCTGGTTGATACACACAGAACCAAAAGAGAAAAAGATGTGATTGTTGTTTTCATGATAACATCCTTTTCTAGACTAATTACTATACGTTTGTATCGAAATCAGCAAAATTATCATTATTATACAATTATTATATAAAAGCTTTCAATACCTCTTTTTAAGCATAGCAAATGGAATGCACAAAAACCTTTCATTTTGTAGGTTACATTCAAAGATATACAGATACAATTTCTTGATCACAAAATGGTTCAGGGGGGTAATTTCTTTTATCGTCGCATATTATACACTGAAATGTCAAGATGTTATCAGGACAATGGAGAAGAGGTTGTCATTTTCTTGTTCCCGGATCCCGCAAAATATGCATATGTCTTCTATTTTTCAATGTTGATTGAATATAGTATCAAATCTTATACCATGAATTATAGCTTGACGGTTTTAATTCTGGATTCTGTTTGGGCCATGATCGAATGGATTTGTGAGCAGAACGCTTTCAGGGTTTTTTGGGCATAAAGGAGTTTCTGGTATTCAGAAGAGTTGAATGCCTTAAGAAATATCTGATCTGTATTCAAAAAGATTCTCTGCAAGTCTGAAGGAAGAGACCCCAGAACCTTGTAATATGGAGAAGAGCTGAATTTCTGCAGAAACATTCTGTATTTGAAACTGAATTCCCGGATTTCGCAATAGGTGCGGATGATTTCTGCCAACAGTATTTCTCTTCTTGATCTTTTGCCCAGAATTGCAGCCAGATAAAGGCAGATGCAGAAACTGAAAACCGAAAATATGGCAACCAATAAGTTAAAAAGAAATTGAAATGGCTGATCGCTCATCTTTTTTTTTCATCCTTCTCTTTATGAGGTAATTAAAGCAATTGTACTTCCATGGCACTTCGGTTGCTTTAAGTCTCAACGGAGGAGGTGAGGATGGGGCTGAAATGGTTTCCCTGGCAATTTATAGTTAAACAGGTAGCCCGTTCAAAGGGTTTTATCGATCCAATACTTCTTCTTTCTCATTTCAACCGCTTTGCGCAGCCATCGGAAGTTTGGGCGCCTGTGGAACTTTTGCGTGCCGGTACTGTTTTGCATGCAAGAGGATTGATAAACAGCCAGGTAATTCAGCATAATCTGGATTGGGTATGGCCTTACTGGGTTGAACGACAGTTTGATCCTGAAGACAAATCCTTTATTCCCAGGGCATTTTCACTTACCCAGATTAATCTTACCCATAGAAACTGGACTGCTGTTGGGATACCCGGATATCAGGAATTGCCGGTAGTTGATCCCCGGGGTCTGGTAATGCCTTTTTTTGACAGTTGGTCTATTGACAGTTGGATTGTACTGTCAGATGGAGGACGTCTAATTCCCTCCAGAGAGAAAAAAGTTCAGCAGAAAGTCCAGTGGACAGACTCTCTCTCTGTGCTCACAAAATCAGAAAACGATCAGATCCAGTTGGATTCAGAAGTAAAAGTGATTCTGGAAAATGGTATTCCTGTATGCAGAATCTATTTAAAAGCAAAAGCCTCATCCGATGGATACCTGCTTATCGCTTTACGGCCATATAATCCCGAAGGCGTCAGCTTTATTAACAGAATAGAGCTGTTGAAAAAAGCTTATGGATGGCTTATCGATAAAAAATATCTGGTTTTTTTCGATGAAAAGCCTGAAAAGAACCGTTTTTCCCATTATCGGAAAGGCGATGTTTATCACTGGATATTCTCTCCTGTTCATGATAAACAAAGCGAAGTCCAGTGTGAAGTGGGTATGGCAACTGCATTGGCAGCTTATTCTATCAAGTCGGGGCAGCAGCGATACACTGCGATCAGTATACCTCTGGAAAAAGGAAAAAAACTGCAGTCGATCTATCCCATAACCAAAACTGCTCATCAGGTTTGGCAGGAAGCATACGAGGGATGTTGTAAGATTAATCTGCCTTATCGCAACTTCGAGTATCTCTACGAAACCGCAATAAGAACCTTGCTTCTTCATACTCCCAGAGAATCCTATGCTGGTCCTTACACCTATAAACGTTTCTGGTTTAGAGATGCTGCTTTCATTGTAAATGCCCTTATGTGTACATCAAAAACCGAAAGGGCTGCCCGCATAATTAACACATTTTTTGAAAAGCAAAATTCAGATGGATACTTTCTTTCTCAGGATGGGGAGTGGGATTCCAATGGTGAGGCCTTGTGGACCATGCAGCAGTATTGTCTATTCAGTGGTAAAAAGCCTCCATTCCGTTGGAGAGACAGTGTGATGAGAGCTGCAGAGTGGATCATAAACAAAAGGGTAAGGACAGAAGATAAACTGATATACAATGGACTGTTTCCATCCGGTTTCAGTGCGGAACATCTGGGCCCGAATGACTTTTATTTCTGGGATGATTTCTGGGGAGTAGCCGGGTTAAATGCAGCCGCTTTTATGGCCAGACAATGGGATGAGCACCAGAGGGCCGAAAGCTTTGAAAATGAATCAAAAGACTTCATGAATGCAATTGTCAGTTGTTTACAGAAAGTTGCCGGAAAGATGAGAAAACCTGTCATGCCTGCATCCCCTTACCGAAGGCCGGACAGTGGGGCTGTGGGATCTTTGGCTGCGGGTTATCCGCTGCAGCTTTGGTCGGAAAGAAACGAACGGCTTTTACTTACCGCAGATCATCTTTTCAATAATTGCCTGATTAATAATGCTTTCTATCATGATATAAGCCATTCCGGAATTAATCCATATCTCACATTGCATTTAGCACAGGTGCTGATGCGTGCAGGGGATATTCGCTTTAAAATTCTCACCGAAGCTGTTGCTGGAATGGCTTCTCCAACAGCACAATGGCCTGAAGCCATCCATCCCAGATTGAAAAGCGGTTGTATGGGAGATGGACAGCATGTCTGGGCGGCATCCGAATGGATTCTTATGGTTCGAAACAGTTTTATCAGAGAGGAGAGAAAACGTAACACCATTGTGCTGTGTTCAGGAATATACCAGGAAATCCTCGAATCTGCAGATATTATAGGATTTGGTCCTGCTTTGAGCGCTTTTGGCTCTGTTTCGATTCAGATAGTCAGAGATAAAGGAAAACTGAAAGTACATTGGGATGGAAAATGGCATCAGGGGGAGAAGCCGGAGATAGAGATTGCTTTTCCAGAAAAAGCAGTGATTAAAGTTGAACCAGGAAAGCAGATCTGTCATATTCCGGAATAGGGGGAGATGTGAATATTTTAATGATAACCAATACCTATTTACCATTTATCGGTGGGGTAGAAAGATCGGTTAAAATATTTACTGAAGAGTACCGTAGAGTGGGTCACAAGGTAATAATAGTAGCACCCAGCTTTGAAGACATGCCTGAGGAGGAAATCGATGTAATCAGGGTGCCGGCATTACAGAATTTCAATGGTACAGATTTTTCAGTTCAACTTCCCATTCCCGGAGTTTTGCGCAATGCCATAAAGGATTTTCATCCGGATATTGTGCATTCTCACCATCCATTCTTAATGGGAGATTCGGCATTGCGAATTGCTGCTCAGTTCAAGGTACCGATAGTGTTTACTTTCCACACTTTCTATGAGCGTTACACCCATTATGTTCCTGGTGACTCTCCCGCATTGAAGCGTTTTGTGATAGCATTGGCTACCGGGTATGCCAATCTTTGCGATCATGTGTTTGCTCCAAGTAACAGTGTGGCAGATGTGTTGGTCAAACGGGGGGTCAACACACCAGTGGATGTCGTTCCTACAGGTATCGAACTCAATGAGTTTGCCGTAGGTGATGGTTTGAGATTTCGTAAAGAGATGGGAATCTCCTCAAAAGCATTTGTAATTGGATTTGTCAGCAGGATAGCTCCGGAAAAAAATGTAGAATACCTGGGTGAGGTGGTATGCAGATTTCTTCTTAAAAATGATAAAGCCTGCTTTTTGATGATTGGCAAAGGCCCATCGGAAGATAGTATCAGGGATATTTTCCGTAAAAATAATCTTTCCAATCGTTTTTTTCATCCTGGAGTCCTGGTTTCGCGGCCTCTGATAGATGCCTACCATGCAATGGATGTTTTTGTTTTTGCTTCAAGGACCGAGACTCAGGGGTTGGTAGTTACAGAAGCTTTGGCTGCTGGAATACCGGTAGTAGCAGTGGATGGACCGGGGATAGGGGAAATAGTGGTGGACTATACCAATGGGAGATTGCTTAAAAATTACGAAAAAGAATCATTTTGCGATGCCTTGCTTTGGGTTTACAATTTAAGTAATCAGAAAAAACGACAGTTAAAGGAAACGGCAAGATTATCGGTATTGTCATATTCCAAAGATATCTGTGCCGCAAAAGCTCTGGACATCTATATGTCTTTATTAACCAGAAATTACATGATACGCGATCACCTGGACAGTCCATGGGAAAAAACCAAAAGACTGATAAAGGCGGAATTTGAGCTTTTGAGGAATATGAAAAGAGCCACTGATGCTGCAATTAATGATAATGAGTGAGAAGAGCAAATAATTTTTCTCCCCAACAGATGATAAGGAGTAAATACTGTGAGAGCTTTCTGGAATAAAAACGGAAAAACCGGTCTTATTGAGCCCGCCCCTGACGTTATAAAAAAAAGCCCACCAGCAGAGCAGATGACTCCACCTGTCAGGTTGACCCTGGAGGAGCTTTGCTGCAGGTTCAATCCTGAAAACCTTGGGTTTAATACCACCGCTAACCTCCCTGTAAAGCGCTTTCCTATTGGTCAGGAAAGAGCAATAAAGGCCATAGAGTTTGGCCTGAAAATTAAAAGCAGAGGTTTTAATGTTTTTGTTTCGGGACTGGCCGGTACTGGTAAAGATAGCGCAATACTTCAGGAATTAAACTCTGTTGCCAAATCTGAGCCGGTTCCGGATGATATCTGCTATGTCTATAATTATAGAAACCCTCAGACACCTAAAGTCCTCTATTTTCCTGCAGGTTCGGGTAAAAAGTTCAAATATGAGATTCAGGAGTTCCTTAAAAAGACTGCAGAAACTTTTAATAAATACTACCAGAAAGATAACTCGCAGATTCCAGTTGTATTGGAAGGCTTGTTAAGAGAGATATCAAAGAAATTCAGCTCTGTTAATGGCCTCTCAGATCATCTTCATGAATTAAAGGAAGATTTACTTAAAAATATCGGTAAGTATATGGTTAATGACTCCGTTGAATTCAGCTTTTCAGGAACTCCTGAGAGGTATGATGTAAATTTACTGGTCGATAACAGTGAGACTATTGGTGCACCTGTGATAATCGAGCACAACCCCTCATACAGTAATCTTTTTGGATATATCCAGTATAAAATGGAGAATTCCATTATATCTGCTGATCATCTCTGTTTGCAGGCTGGTTCAGTTCATCGGGCCAGAGGTGGTTATCTGATACTGGAAGTAGAAGAGATTCTGGGAGATTTGAATGCATGGAATGCGCTGAAAAAGCTGCTACGCCATGGATATACATGCATAGAAAACAGTCCTGACAGGATAGTAATGTTTCCAGCAGTGACTCTGAGACCCCAACCATTGTCTATCGATTTAAAAGTAATCCTGACCGGAGATCCTGCATTCTACCAGACTCTTTACAATAATGATGATGAGTTTGTGAGGATATTCAAAGTGAAGGCGGATTTTTCTGAGCAGTTGAGTAAAACTGATGAAATTATAGATGGCCTGGTATACTTTGTAGCCAAAATCTGCAATGAGGAAAAACTAAAGCATTGCGATAGAACGGCTGTTGCCCGGATTATCGACTATAGTTCCAGACTTGCAGAACATAAGCAGCGTCTGAGTGCTCAGTTCGAAAAAATTGCAGATCTTGTAAGAGAGGCCAATTTTCATGCTTGTCAACAGGGATGCTCGATTATCACAGGAGAGCATATAATATCCGCTTGCGAATCACTGAAGTATAGATGCAGTACGATGGAAGAAAAGATATATGGCCTTATCGAAGACAGTACTCTTTATCTGGATACTAAAGGATGGGAGATAGGGCAGGTAAACGGTGTATCTATTGTCTATAGTGGAGATTACGTATTCGGAGTGCCTTCAAGAATAACAGCCAGAACTTTTATCGGTGCAGGAAATATTATCAATATTGAAAGAGAAGCTGAGATGAGCGGTAAAATCCATGCCAAGGGGGTTCTGATTCTCAGCGGTTATCTGGGACAGACTTACGCACAGGACAAACCCCTGGCTTTATCAGCAAGCATCTGTTTTGAACAACACTACGAAGAAATCGATGGTGACAGTGCTTCCAGTGCAGAACTTTATTGCCTTATGTCCAGTCTCTCCGGCCTACCGCTTCGTCAGGACATTGCGGTTACCGGATCGGTTGACCAGAGAGGTATGATTCAGCCGGTAGGAGGAATAAATACCAAAATCGAAGGATTTTTCAAAGCTTGTCAATTAAAAGGGCTAAGCGGTACCCAGGGAATGATTATTCCAAAGGACAATGTTAAGAATCTCATGCTTGGGGATGAAATTCTGGAAGCGGTCAGAGAGAACATGTTTCATATATATGTAGTTTCCACAATAGAACAGGGTTTGCAGATACTTACGGGTAAAGATCCCGGGAAGATCTCCAGTGATGGTTCTTTTCAACCCGATACTATCCATTTCCTGGTAAATCAAAAATTGCGCGATTATGCTTCAGTTGTGGCCAGTTACGAAAAGGAGAAAGATCAGTATCTTTAGATGTTATGAATCGATTGGAATGTAAACCACATTGCTGAATTGCTGCAGTATGGCTATTAACAGGGTGTCTTTATTCAGAAATGAACGATTTGAATTCTTTATCCATCTTCCGCTTATCTGGCAGTCTGTGGTGATTTCATGGACACTGGCTACCGGAATTTTCCCCTATTATTACAAATACCTCTCTGCGCCTGTTTACTGGTGGATGGGGGTAACTGCAACCGTGGCACTGTTAGCCAGTGTATTAACTCGTGACATAATCCGCCTCTTGATCTTAAACATATCAGGTATTTCAGTCACTGATCTTACTCTGTTTCTCTTTGGGGGAGTAACAGAGCCATCGGTTACAACAGATCCGCAGAAAAGAGAACTTTTTTCTAATCTGCTCGGTCCAATAATTTATTTTTGTATGGCTTTCTTTGCACATTGCGTACTGATTATCTGCCAGACTAAAAAACTGCCGCTTGAATTCCTTGGAACTGTGGAATTTATCAGAATGATAAATGCTGCACTGGGTGTATTAAACATATTCCCTCTGCTGGTTCTGGATAGCGGAAAGGTTGTACTTTTTTTTCTCAGCAGATTCTTTGTCAGCTTTGAAAAGTCAGTTGCTTTTTTAGCTGAAATAACAAATGTGGTCGCTTTATTGATTATTACTGCAGGAATTTTTGTAAGCGTAAAAGGGTATTTTCAGGGTGGATTATGGTGGATCCTGTTTGGCACCTATCTGAGGGAGAGTACCGCTCTTTTCCAGAGAAAACTTCTGATTCGCGAAGTGTTAAAAAAGGATACTGCAGAAAAAATCATGAACAGGGAGCCCGTATCTGTGTGCTCTGGTCTTACTGTTACAGATTTCGTACACAATTATCTATATAAATTTCACTATAAAATATTTCCAGTCATAGATTATGATCTTAAATTACAAGGGGTATTGTTATCAAGAAAGGTATTCGACCTGTCTTGTCAGGAATGGGAAAGGTACACAGTAAATGAGATTGCTATGCCACAGTTAACGGAACTAACCGTGGGTATAAATGAGAACATATTTTCGGTTATCACGCATATGCAAAAGACTGGTCAGAGTAGAGTAGTGGTGATTGATGGCGACAAACAGCCAAAGGGTATAATAGTGTTCAAGGATATTTTAAAGTATCTGTCAGAAAAAATGAATCTCTAAAAACCAGAGATTATAGATAGTTTGCGAATCAGGAAAAAATGAACTGCTTTTGTACTTAAAACATGCGATACTTGTAGAGCGACTCAAGAATCGTCCGATTCAGATAGAATTTTTTACCTTAAATCTGTTTTCTCTATAAATGCTTTTAACATGTCTATAAAACCATTCGAAACATGGCCTGGAAAGGTGTATCCTCTGGGAGCTACCTGGGATGGGGCAGGAGTAAATTTTGCATTGTTTTCTGAGAATGCCACCGGGGTAACTTTGTGTTTGTTTGATGATACCAGTGATGAAAAAGAGATCGCATCAATTGATATTAAAGAGCAAACCGATCAGGTCTGGAGTGTGTATCTGCCACAAGCCAGACCAGGGATTCGCTATGGTTACAGGGTAAAAGGGCCGTACGATCCTTTACAGGGACACAGGTTTAATCCTGCCAAACTGCTATTGGATCCTTATGCAAGGGCTATAGATGGAACCATCAAATGGAATGATGCTCTTTTTGGGTATGTGATCGGTGATAAAGAAGCAGATCTGACAAAAGACGAACGTGACAGTGCTCCGTTTTTGCCGAAATCGGTTGTAGTAGATCCTGCTTTCAGTTGGGGTGATGACAGCAGACCTCAGATTCCATGGCATAAAACGGTAATATACGAACTACATGTAAAAGGATTCACTGCACTGCATCCGAATGTCCCCAAAGAGTTACGGGCTACCTATGCCGGACTCTCATGTCCATCGGTTATCGAGTATTTCCATTCACTGGGGATTACTGCGGTGGAACTGATGCCGGTGCATCAGTTCGTTGATGAGCGCACACTGATCGAGAAAAACCTCAGGGATTACTGGGGATATAATTCGATAGGTTATTTTGCCCCTGATGCCCGCTACTGCTGCTCCGGTTCTCTAGGACAACAGGTAAATGAGTTTAAGACAATGGTTAAAACACTGCACAGGGAGGGTATCGAGGTAATTTTGGATGTGGTTTATAACCACACCGCTGAAGGAAACCATCTGGGCCCTACACTTTGTTTCAGGGGAATCGATAATTCCAGCTATTACAATCTGAGTCCCGACAAAAGATATTACATGGATTACACTGGTTGCGGTAACACTCTGAATGTGACCAATCAGTATGTTTTGCAGTTAATAATGGACAGCCTAAGATACTGGGTAACCGAAATGCATGTCGATGGATTCCGTTTCGATCTTGCTGCTACCCTGGCCAGAGAGCTTCATGATGTAAACAGGTTGAGTACCTTTTTCGCAGTCATTCATCAGGACCCGGTTATCTCACAGGTAAAACTTATCGCTGAACCATGGGATCTGGGACCCGGAGGTTATCTGGTAGGTAATTTTCCAATACTCTGGGCAGAATGGAATGGTAAATTCAGGGACACGATGAGAAGATTCTGGAGGGGTGATCCCGGGCAGATTGGTGAGCTTGCATACCGGCTTACCGGAAGTTCTGATCTTTACGAAAGTGGAGGAAGACGGCCTTACGCCAGCATAAATTTTGTAACTGCTCATGATGGGTTTACTTTGAGCGATCTGGTAAGTTATAACCAGAAACACAATGAGGGTAATAAGGAGGACAACCGCGATGGATCCAACGATAATCTGTCCTGGAACTGCGGAGTAGAGGGACCTACCAACGATGAAAACATTTTGAAACTGCGTCAACGGCAGAAAAAGAATTTCCTGGCTTCGCTTCTTCTCTCTCAGGGTGTGCCTATGATCACTGCCGGTGATGAGTTTGGCAGAACCCAGGGTGGAAACAACAATGCATACTGTCAGGATAATGAGATATCCTGGGTAAACTGGAAACTGGCTGAAAAAAACAATGAACTGCTTCAGTTCACCCGTTTTTTGCTTAAGTTCTTTCATCAGCACCCCATTCTTCAAAGAAGAAGATTTTTTAACGGACGAAACACCAGACAAATTGGAATAAAAGACCTGACCTGGTTTCGTAGTGATGGTCAGGAGATGACCGAAGCGGACTGGAACAATCCTCAGAATCGTTTTTTGGGATTGAGATTGGCCGGTGATGCAATAGAGGAGGTGGATGAGCATGGGGAACAGATCACAGATGATACAATTCTTATTCTGCTCAATGGCGGTTATGAATCTATCAATTTCCCTCTGCCTCAATGTCCTGCTTCTGAATGCTGGAGACTTGTCCTGGATACCAGTGAATCTGAAATTCCCCGGGTCCCAACACTTTTCGAAGCAAAATCAGTTTTTAAAATCGAAAGCCGTTCTCTTGCCTTATTTCTTCTTCCTCTTCTTCCTCATGTTGCCCAAAGAGAACCTGAACTGCAGATTACTGTTAAAGAAAGTACACTGCAGAAGATCAGGAAATTTTTCTTCCCTGAAAAAAAGTGATGAAACGGGTTTCTGATGAGAATCAGAAATACAACTGTAGCCGAAATGTTTAATACCATGGCTGATCTTCTGGAAATAAAAGGAGAGAATCCTTTCAGAATCCGGGCTTATCGCACTGCTGCACACACTGTTTATAGTCTCTCAAGCGATGTATCTGAACTACTGGAAAAAGGCGAGGATCTCTCAAAACTTCCGGGAATAGGTAAAGACCTGGCTTCCAAAATCCAACAGATAGTGGATACCGGTCAACTGGAAGTTCTTGAAGAGCTAAAGGGTGAAGTACCTTTTGAGCTTATTTCCCTGATGAGAATCGCGGGTCTTGGTGGAAAAAGAATCAAGGCTATCAACAGCAGATTGGGTATACAAAGCGTTGAACAACTTGAGAGAGCTGCTCTGGATCATAAAATCTGCAAGCTTCCAGGGTTCGGAGAGAAAATCGAGAGAAGTATTCTGGATGGAATAAAGCAGCTTAGAGAAACAACAGCCAGAATGAAACTTTACGATGCTGAAGAAATCGTAAACCGGATCCGTAAATTTCTTCAATCTGAAAAAGCTATAGACAGATTGATCGTTGCAGGTTCATTTCGCAGGAAAAGGGAAACCGTCCGTGATATAGACATCCTGATAACTACAGAAGTCCCTCTGAAAGTAATCTCTCTGTTTCTTCAGTTTCCCGAAATTGACAAGGTTCTGGTAAATGGTGAAACCAGGTGCACTGTTATCTTACAATCAGGAATGCAGGTAGACATCCGGGTCGTGGCAAAAGAGAGTTACGGCGCAGCACTTCATTACTTTACCGGTTCCAAGGCCCATAATATTGGGATACGTAAGATGGGAGTCAGATTGGGACTGAAGATAAACGAATATGGTATTTGGAAAGAAGGGTCACGGATTGCAGGAGAGAGGGAAGAAGATGTTTTCAGAGTGGTTGGACTTCCATTTATTGAACCGGAACTCAGAGAGGATAGGGGAGAGTTGGAGGCAGCCAAAACCGGCAGACTTCCTCATCTTGTAGAACCCAATCAGATCAGGGGAGATCTTCACACACATACTTCCCGTACCGATGGTCATGCTACTATCGAAGAGATGGTCGATGCTGCCAGATCTTTGGGTTATGAATACATTGCCATCACCGATCATTCGCAGCGTCTGGCTATGACTCACGGGCTTAACGAGAGAGATCTGGCACAGCAGATAGAAATGATTGATAAAACAAACGAAAACTTAAAAGGATTCAGAATCCTTAAGGGAATAGAGGTAGACATATTGGAGGATGGAACTCTGGATCTTGCCGATAATGTCCTCAAAAGACTGGATCTTACGGTTTGTTCTGTACATTCTAAACTGAATCTGAGCAGAAAACGACAGACTGAAAGGGTTTTACGGGCAATGGAAAACCCTTATTTCACGATTCTTGCACATCCTACAGGGCGGCTTATTAACAGAAGAGCTCCTATTGAAATTGACATGGAAAGGATTCTTATCAAAGCAAAAGATCTTTGCCGTGTGGTGGAAATAAACAGCTACCCTGACAGACTCGATATGAATGATGTGCATTGCCGCATGGCAAAGGAGATGGGAGTGAAAGTATCAATCAATACCGATGCCCATAGTACAAATGATCTAAATTTTATCCGTTTCGGAATAGCTCAGGCCAGAAGGGGATGGTTGGAGCCATCCGATGTCATTAATACCAGGGGCTTGGATGATCTGCTCAATCTTCTCTGTGCTATCCGGGAAAACTGATTTCTTTCTTTTCATTCGCTCTCATCCACAGGATTTCAGAAAAATAGACAAAATAGTTGTTAGCAGTGAGCGTTCAACCAGGGTAGTTCTGATCACTCCACCCAGAAGATACTCGAATAAGGAAAAAAATAGTAAGGTTCAATACATTCGTGTTTCTTATAAAACAAAATCTCAGAGGTACACGAATCACACGAATAAGAATAAGACTATGACTCAAATATACACGAATGAGATCTTTTATTTTGAACGCTTAAAAAAGTTAATGTAAAGAAAAATGTGTGAAATCGCTAAAGTAATAATCTGTTATAAAGTGGTTAAATTTCGCGAATTTGGAATATTATTTGGTATCAGTTATTATTATATGGGATGGTGGTGCTTTCCATTCTAAAAATTACCATAGAGGCAATCAGATTGTACCTCTATGGTGAGTTGTGCGCGTGCTCAGATCTTCAGCATAGCAATTGCTGTAATTACTTATCTCAGTGCTTAGATGGTCTACACTTCCGGTTTCCTTTCAGTAGTACCGGGTTCGATAATATTTTCTTTTGCTTTCGAAAGATTCTCCTCCGGTAATTTTCCAGCAATCTCAGAAGCTTCTGAAACGGCCTTTTCCGCTTTCTGTTTTATTCCGGGAGCTTTCTCTTCTGCAATTTTGGTTTCTGTACCGGTTTCCGGAATCAATAAACCTGCCACTATTCCGATACATGCAGCAGCAAATCCCATGAGTAACGGGTTTTTGCGAACCAAAGAATCTGCTCTTTCATAGGAGTGGAAAGTTTTGGATTGCAGCTCAGAAGCCTTACCTTTAAATTCATCACCTCTTTGACGGGCTTGATCGAAGAATGTTTCTGCCTTTTCTTTTGCTTCAGATGCCATAGCCCCTGTCTTTTCCTTCAGATATTCGGATTTTTCGGCGGCTTTACCTTTCAAAGCTTCAAATTTTTCCCCTGTTTTTTCTTTTAAAGCCTCTGTTTTCTGACCAGCTTCACTTCCTAATTGCTGAATCTGTTCACCTGCTTTTCCATCGTGTGATGGCTGATTCATTTCCCAGATCATCCAACTGGCACCAGCAGCAATCATCATCACCGGTAAAGGATTTCTCTGAAGGGAACCGGATATGTTGCTGGTAATATTTGAGAGGCTGTTTTTGACTTTTTCACGATTTTCACTGCTTTGAAGATAATCATATGCTCTTCTATAAAGAGTGCCCGGATTGACCTTACCGTTAAGCGCATCCAGAATTAGATCCATCGAATGACGGGTTTCTTCTATGTCATGTTCGATTTCCTGAGAACTTTTGGGTCTTCCGCTTTCATCTACAGGAGACCAATCATGGACAGCGGCAGTACGGCCATTATTTACAACATTTACAGTTTCCTTCTTATCCATTTCTGATCCTCCTTGATTGAATGAGCCGTTTTCCCTGGCAAAATTGATATTCGCTTCATCTTTTTTACAGATCCGGAAATCATCAACCAACCGACCAGACTTACTATTACACCTACTATAATGGGCATTAACCATAAAGATATTGCAGGTGATAGTCCCAGGGTGGTAAGCACTACATAGCCCAGAAACGTAATACCAGCTAAAAGAAAAAGGAATCCAGCATAAAGAACAGCTCCACCGGCAGAGATCGAGGCGGCATTGCTGCCCAGACTTGAGACTTTTTCGGAGGTCTCGGTTTTGGCCAGTTCTATTTGCTGGCGCACCATTTTTATGGTTTCATCGCGAAGATCCTTGAGCAGATCGGTAATTGACTCCTGCTCAAAAGAAACCGTTCTTTCATCTACCAGATTCATTATAGTCCTCCCTTGATTGTGATGTACTGTTGGTTTCCGCTTTGAAAAGACGTGAAACAGCCAATCCAGCTACAAACATTCCTCCTATGGTGAGATAGGGATTTTTTTGAGCGAAATCCTGAAGATTATTGATAATATCTTTTGATTCACGTTCATTGATGTAGCTGGAAAGGTTATCAAGCTTATCGGCCAGGTTATCCATGAATCCGGCAAGAAAATCGTTATTTTCATGAAGTTTATCCGCTGCAGCGTGCAAGGCAGAACCGACCCTGCCAATCTCGGTGGCAGTTGAAGCTAATCCGGAGTTGGTGAATTTTTCAGTTCTGCTGCGCAAATCATCGCGCATATGGTAAAATTTTTGCTTGTTTTTTTCATCAGGAGTAAAATCCATAATGTAACTCCTTTCTGTTAATAGTCTATAAAAATTACGAAAATTGCAGTTATAGATTTGTAAAATATTGGCCGAGGAGATTCTTCCATTTAATCGGGCTTTTTGGTACTCTGGACTGATGCTTCTCTTGTTTAAAAGAGACCATATTAATCTCAGCAGCTTTTCGAACCGTATGCAATTATTTACTTCAAATAGAAAATCTGGAATTAATCTGAAGTCATATGCTAGCCTGGTCTAAAAAGTTTTTCCAGGCTTGAGTACAACATGTAACCTGAGCCTTGGAAATACTTCCGAGCCTGAGTGTACATTATAGGTGTCCGGTTAATTCAACTAAAGATTAATGTAGAAACAGACTTAAGATTTGGAATTCATTTTCAGCTTATCTTTTTATTGCATCCTTCTTTTGTAATATTTACATGATACTACTTTATAGGGGAAATTATTTCCTGAAAGCTCATATTTAAGATAGGGCAGATTAAATTCACCTGTAGGGCAACCTAAATTCACCTGGTGGCAACTTAGATTGAGTATAATTCAGGTAAAAAGATGGTTCATATTGGTAAAAAGATGAATTTTAGCGATAAAAAGATGATTTGAGGATGGCAAACGATGAGGCAAAACCGATCCAACTTCATGCTTACAACCAAGGCTCAAGTTCACATGTTACCTGTGTTTGGGAATTTTTTGCAACTCTGAGATAACATTTTACAAAGCGGCAAGTGTGGCGAAATCTCAGCTTGCTTGAACCTGGATCGTACGATTCAGGTTCGAATAAATGAGACGGATCTGTCACTCTAGAGGATTCAATCCTGAGAAACCCTTTCTGTTTTAGCTGCAAATTTCTGCTTCATCTGTTTAAAAAAATCATCTATGAATTCCATCTTTTCCTGATCCTGTTTTTCACCAATTTTACCGTCAAGAAACTCTTCAGGGATCTCTCTGAGAAAGGGACAGGGGGTAACAGTACAGGTTTTTCCGCGGTAAACTTTTGTTCCGGGATAGGTAAGAAAGAGCCGCTTTTGTGCTCTGGTCATCCCTACATAAAAGAGTCTTCTTTCTTCGTCTATTTTACCCTCCTCCAATGCACGGGGTGAAGGGATATAGGTGCTGTCAAGGCCGGCCAGAAAGACCACCGGGAATTCAAGACCTTTTGACTTATGAAGAGTCATGAGGGCAACCCCTTTACTGGGTTTATTTTCCGGTTCATCATCGGATTCAGAAGCGATCAAGGCAATTTCCTGAAGATAGCCTGCAAGGGTGGGTTTCTTTTTCCTGAACTTGTTTTCGTAAATTTCAATTCCGTGTATCAACTCTTCGATGTTTTCCAGACGGCGGATATAGTCATCGCCTTCTTTATAAGCACGTTTCAGATGTTCGAGATATCCGGTATCCTGGAGTAAATTTCTGATGGTAAGGGAGAGGGAGCTATTGGTAAACTGCTCGTTAAAATTCTGGTAAAAGGCAATAAAGCTGTCAATTTTGCGATGCTGCTCGTCGCTGATTTTCTCCAGTGAACTGTGTCTGTTCATGGCATCCCAGAGACTCATCTTGCGAAGAGCAGCGAAATCATCCAGTTGTTCGAGAGTGGAGGGAGTGATGCCTCTGTTTGGTACTTTAAGCACCCGCATCATGCTGAGTTCATCGTGAGCATTGGCAAAGAAACGCAGGTAGGAGATGATATCCTTTATCTCTTTGCGTTCATAGAAACTGGTTGCTCCGCTGACCGTATATGGAATCGCTTTTTTTCGCAACTGTTCCTCATAACCGCGCATCATTGCATTGGTTCGCAGAAGTATAGCATGATCAGCATAGCCAAATGAAGTATGCTTATTATGCTCTGCGATTTTTTCTGCTATCCAGGTGGCTTCATCCTCCTCATCATCTCCTTTGTAATGCATGATCGGATCGCCATCACCGGAAACAGCGGTTATCTGTTTGGGTTTGCGAATACGGTTATGGGTTACAACTGCATGAGCTCCTGCTAGGATCTGGTGGGTTGACCTGTAGTTTTTATCGAGTATTACAGTAGTGCAGTTTTGGAATTTAGAGGAGAATGCCAGTATGTTTTCAATTTCTGCACCTCTCCATGAGTAGATCCCCTGGTCATCATCGCCTACCACCATGATATTGTTGAGCGGATGAGCCAGGAGTGTCGCTAATTTCATCTGTACAGCGTTGGTGTCCTGGAATTCATCTATTGATATATAGCGATAGCGTTTCTGATATTTAGCGAGTATTTCAGGGTATTTTAAAAACAGTTGAAGCGGTAGAAGCAGCAAATCGTCAAAATCGACGGTCTGCCTTTTCTGGAGAATGGTGCTGTAGGCGGAATAGACTCTGTTGAGTTTATTCTGATCGGGGTTTTCTTTTTTAAACTGTTCAGGATCAAGTGAGCTGTTTTTTGCCATACTGATTTTGTATGCAAACTCCTGTGGATCCTGGTCTTTTAATCCGCGCACACCTGCTGCTCTCATAATGCTTTTAAGGGTGGAAACCTTCTCATGCTCATCGATAATACTGAATGATTTGGCAAAACCAATCTTCTCGCCATCTTCGCGCAGAATTTTCACTCCCAGAGAATGAAAAGTTGACAAGGTCATGGCATCGGCAGTTTTTGAGGATGTCAGAGCTGCTATGCGTTCTTTCATCTCCCGGGCGGCTTTGTTGGTGAATGTAACAGCCAGAATCTGCTCTGGTTTACATCTTTTTTCATATACCAGACGTGCAATACGGGTAGTCAGTACACGTGTTTTACCGCTTCCTGCTCCAGCCAGTACCAAAAGTGGGTTTTCATTATGTAAGACTGCTTTCTTCTGATTTTCATTGAGTCCATGGGTAAAGTCGGGCATTACAACCTTTCCGTTTACAATGCAAATAAAAATGACAGGATTCCAGAAAATAATACTGTGACGGGGTCTGAAAAGTGGTAATTTGGAGTTTCCGGAAATTTGGGAAGAGCATTCGTAATAAAATAAAAATCAAAGACCTCACTACTGCCAGAACGACCTTTGTTTTGATTTGATCCTTGAGACGTGATTTTTTCAAAGAAGAAAACTTTCTTTGACACGATTGGCATATTGTAAATTATCGCCTATCAGATTGCCAAATTATGGGTTCTTAGAAGAGAATAAAGCTAATTCGTACGATTTAGGTTAAGCTTATAGTTGACTGCAATTTTGGGCTATCTGATTACTATTGGGGTTGACGCGACATTCTATGATGACTTCACTACACTTTCGGGGAAAAAAATAAACCACAAAACTGATGAACAGATTATAAGCTGGAGCTTTTATGAAAATAGTAATGGATTTGATGCTTTGGCTGGCCCCATTTTTTTTAGTATCCGGAGGGTTCTGTCTTTCGCGATTCAAAAAGATGAGATTCCAGAGATACGTTTTTTATGCGGTTATTTTGTGTGTGGCATTTTTAATTGACCTGAATTCATTGAAGTTCAGTAATCATTGGTTGAATGTGACATGGTTTCTATCTTTAACCCTGATTTTTTCTGAGATTTTCTGGAGTGTGAACCGTTTCAAAAACCGACTTTTTTATTCAATATCACTGGTAATGGGTATTTTGATTTTTAGTTATACGTTCAGACAGTGGCTTATCAGAGGCCCGGGCCAAGTCAGCTCGTTATGGGAGTCGAAGGTGGTATCAGAACATTCCAGAGGAGATGATAGATACAGGATAAGGGAGGAGATTAAAGATCAGAAGACCCATGATAAAACGTTTAAACTCTATAAATGTCTCAGATTTATGCCCATGGAGAAATATAAGGATAAGTTCAAAATACCTGATGGGTACGACAGAGCTCAGTTTCGTTTTCGATGGCATGTAAGAAACGGTGCAGTAATGGTTGATATAATCGGGGATTACGATGTTCTGTGGACTCTTCTGGGTGAAACTGTAGAGTAGAATTTGAATTTTATTGCATCGTTAGGTATATTTTTGAACTATTTTTTTCAGGGCTCAATTTTGTTCGGTGAAAGGAGAGATTGATGAATCGATCAATTATTAAAGCTGCTTTGGTTTGTGCCATCTCTGTGAATACCATTTTGGCACAAGCAGTTTCTTTCAGCAGTCCGGCATCCTGGATTACTCAAAGAAATGACACGGTATTTATAAGAGCACAACTGGATACTGCTTTAATAAAAAAGAAAGCGGTTTCTGTCTCGCTTTTACAGGTCAACGATGGTAAAAAGAAGGTAATTGCAAAAAAGAACCTGAAGATAACCGACAATGTCATGGAATTGATGTTTGCCAAAGTGGGGAAGGATCTGCTTGGTGGCAAGGAATTTCTTCGCCTGGAATGGGCTGCTGATAATGAAAAAGGGGTAATCGAGCCTATTGGTATTCTGGATCTGAACAAAGTATCAAAAAGTGACACTGTTAAGGCTCTGCGGGTTCAGGATGGAGCAGAAGCCAAAACTGTTGCAGATATAATAAAAGCGGAACAGTTCAGGAAAATTGGATCAGTGGAATTTGGCACTGCATGGAATAAGGATGCTTTCTTTATCGTGATGAAGAAATCGCAGGACAGCAGCACGATAAGTTTTGCATTCGATGGAAAAAACGGCAAGAATGCATTCCTCTCTTATCCGGATCGGATTATCTCCTATATACCTGCAAAGGATTCTCTGAATACAACATGTTATGTGCGGGAAATAAAAGGAGATACACTGAAGTACAAAGATAAACTCTGGAATTCTGAGATAGAAAAAGTAGCTGCAGATGAAAAAGTAATAATTCGTATGCCCTGGGCTGACATTGGAGTGATTCCGTTTGAAGAAAGAATGATTGGAATAGGTGTGTTTGCTATGCAGAAGGGAAAAGTAAACGCAGCTATTCCGCAGAATGCACAGTATTACATTCCAGGGACCTGGGGTGATGTTTTCCTGCAGAAGTAGCTGTTTTTAGAATTGCTTTTTTGGGCAAAGTGTTTTATTTTATACCGGACTTTGAAAAGATCTGAATCACGGTGACTGTAGTTCAACGGTTAGAGCCCTGGATTGTGGTTCCAGTTGTTGGGGGTTCGAATCCCCTCAGTCACCCTATTTACAAAGCTTCTTGCAGAATGTAAGAGGCTTTTTTTGTTTATCTACGACTGAAATCCCTCCCCAAAATAAAGTTTCTCTTTCCTGTCTGACAGGTTAAAGTATCTTCATAAGCTGCCCTCTCTCACCTCCGGCTAGAACGTATAGTGGCATGTAAGTTGCAAATTGAGAACAGATAGATTTTACCTGAATCACCCAAGTCGGAGGGATAGCATGAAAAGACTTTTATCCTTTTTTTGTCTGCTTTTTATCTTGCAGGCCAATAGTTTCTCTCAGATTGAGATTGATACAGCACGGGATGGTGGGATGGTATCACCAGAGGTTCCCCGTTTCGAAATAGGACCTTTTTTAGGGCAACCCATCGGGCTGATAGCCAGATGGTGGTTTAATTCGACGAATGCGGTAGATGTAATCGGTGCCTGGTCTTTTACTGAAAACGGGAACTTTGAACTGGATGCCAGCTACATACTTAACTATTATTATCCCCGGATTAAGACTGGAACGCTCCCCTTGTATGTAGGTGCAGGTGGAGGATTTCGTATAGGGAATGACTGGTCTATAGGGGTACGATTTCCGATAGGGGCAGAGTATCTGTTTGAAAATTTTCCGGTAAGCGTATTTGCCGAAATCGATCCACAGTGGCAGTTTCTTCCGGACAACGGTTTTGTTATTGGAGGGGGAGTGGGGGTAAGAGTGACTCTGGGGAGTGCTTCAAAATGATTAAACAATGATTTTTGCATTGGTACGGATTTCGCTTTTGTTTAATGAATGTCAGTGTTTGCAAAAGTAGACAGTTAAAGCTTAATTGAACCGATCCTAATATCACAAAAGGGAATGCTATGAACCTGAATACCAGCAAATATCAGAAATTTTTGACATCCATGGCTTTTGGAATTGGAAAGAAAGTGAGGATCTGGAAAATTGCTCTTCCCATAATAGAAAAGATTGCCCAGCGAGTTTTGATCAAACAGGTTTCCTCTGCTGGTAATGACTCCAAACAGGAGTATAAGGATCGTTTTTTCATGAAATTCAATGTTCTTCGTGCTGCACTTAAGGCTTACGATAAGGGGGCTCCCGCAGTAAGAAAATGTATCCAGGATTTGTTTATTCGTCAGTTCCTTGGTCCGGGAATTCAGCAGACAAAAGATCGGTTCAGGTTAAAATATGGAATAAATCCTCCAGGGTTTATGACCATCTCTCCTGAAGGGTGCTGTAATCTGAAATGTCACAATTGCTATGCAGCTAGTATTCAGGGTAATCTTCCCAGACTATCCAAAGATGCATTCAGCAGAATTTTAGATGAGAAATACAATGTCTGGGGAAGCTGGTTTAATGTGATCTCAGGTGGTGAACCGTTTATCTGGAGAGATGGAGATACCGATCTGATCGACATGGCAATGCAGTACCAGGAACAGTATTTCATGGTTTATACCAATGGTACTCTCATAGACAAGCAGAGAGCAAAAAGAATGGCTGAGGCTGGAAACATTTCACCTGCTCTTTCGGTAGAGGGTTTTGAGAAGGAGACCGATCAGAGAAGAGGAAAAGGCACCTATAAACTGATTTTGCAGGCATTTGAAAATCTTCGGGAAGCAGGAGTGCCTTTTGGTATTTCCGTTACTGCAACCGACAAGAATGCAGAGATACTTCTCAAAGATGATCTCATAGACTTTTATTTCGATAAACAGGGGGCTATCTATCAGTGGGTCTTTCAGTATATGCCCATTGGAAGAGGAGCTGATACCCGCAATCAGATCTCCCCTGAGATTCGTAAAAAAATCTGGTTCAAGGAACATGAGTGGGTATGTAAGCGACGACTGTTAATTGCAGATTTCTGGAACGGAGGGACGTTTGTATCCGGGTGTATAGCCGGAGGGCGTCAGGATGGCTATCTTTATGTTGACTGGACCGGCAACGTTTACCCCTGCGTCTTTGTTCCTTACTGGAAGGACAATGTTCATGACCTTTATTCCAAAGGGAAAACTCTTACCGATGCGCTCTTTTCCGATCTTTTTCAGGGATGGCGGGACTGGCAACACAGTTATAGTTTAAATGTGCCTCTGGAGAGAAGGGGTAATCTTATCAGACCTTGCCTAATGAGAGATCATCACGATTGCGCCAGAGATGTTCTTCTGACCACCGGTGCAAAACCAGGCAACAGTAGTGCAGAAATTTGTCTTTCTGATAAAAGCTATAAGGATGCTCTTAAAGAGTATGATAAAGAGCTGGCTGTACAATTGGATCCAATCTGGAATAATAACTATAAGTCGCAATAACGGTTGTTAAAAAAGGGGGGACTTTACCCCCCCCTTGAACTGCCTCAATTAAGTGATACCAGAATCCTCAATGCGCGGGAATTTCTTTTCCTGTCGGCAGATAACTCACAGTATATGGCAATGATAGCAGAACAATACCCTGGATCAGAATCTCTATCCCTACTATTAGGCCGATAAACCATATTGCAGAAACGGGCCATCCTGAGAGCACAATAAACCCCAGTATCAGAGAGACGATTCCGCCAAACATCAACCAGCCCCATTGATTTCCATGTTCGACCGGAGCTGCTATTGTCCTGTAAAGTCCGGATGTTATCAGAAACACCGAGATTAAAAAAGTCAAAGTGAGTATTCCAATCACCGGTCTGGAGATAAGAAGTACCCCAATTACCAGAGAGAGCGTACCTCCAAATAATCTCCACCAGAACCCTCTTTCATGACGGCTTCCAACCGCATGAACTACATCTACTATTCCTCTGACAGAAAGAACAAGGCCTAGAAACACCACCGAAACGAAGGTGGTAAAACCTGCAACTGCAATGGTCAAAAGACCAAGGATGATTAATCCTGATCCCATCGCAATGCTCCAGGTTTTATACCTTTCCAGGCTTTTTTTCCTGGTCATATACTCAACATCATTCATAAAAAGCTCCTGTTAGAAAATCCATCTTATGCGGGATCCTGATCTGAAAGGAAAAACAAAGACGGATATCTTTTTTCAATAGAATCCCTTAAAAAGAATACGCGAAAAAGGATCATTTTTTGCAGAACATTCAGGATATATGGAGAAAATTAATCAACCGACCTTTTCCTCTATTTCCAACTTAAACAGTGTTTTAGGAATCGGACAGATTGCACTTGGAATACTGGTGATCATTATTGCCACATTTACCGTATGGTTGACTGTATGGGTGCTGGGGGGATCTCTTATACTGTGGGGGATTATTGATTTAACGCAGTTTTTCCATAAGAACGTTAATTTATCATGGTGGCATCTCTTCTCGGGAATATTGGCGATAGGGAGTGGGGTGCTGCTGCTTTTTTTTCCTGATATGGGTGTGGCGGCAATATCTCTGATTTTAGCAATTCTTTTTCTGATGGGGGGGCTTAACAAGATTCTAGGGGCACTGACCGATCGTCCTGCTAACTGGGGCTACGTGGTATTTGGAGGTGGGTTATCTATCATTTTAGGCCTCTTCATATTAAGTCAGTGGCCCATAAATAGTTTTGTTTTTCTGGGGATTCTGGTTGGAATAGAAATATTGCTGAATGGATGGACTTTACTGGTAGTGGGCTATGTTTCCCGAAGATTGATAAATTACCGCCGAGGAACTCCTTCAGGTGCTTCAGGATAAGTTCAGACATAAATCTGGCGATTTTTGACAATAGCAGTTATTCTCCACATGTCTTCTGGCTCGCTCAATTGCCTGGACTACTTCAGGAAAGGTGGGTAATTGGGCTGTGATCAGCTCGAAATGCCCTCTTTCTTTTAAAAGTTGAAAACTCCGGGTGAAATTGAGGTCATAAACCCAGCCAACTTGAATCAGTTTAAAATCATTTAGGCATCTGATCATTGAGAAATCCACTGTAGAACCGTTTGCAACCGCCGAGCAGACTTGGGGAGAAATTGTAGGTGAGTCTGGGAGCCCGGTTTCGAAAATCTCTTTTCTGGGATGAGAAGGATTGTTATAGTGTGATGCTACAATCGAATAGATGTCCAGCTTGTCAGCATCACGGATCAGTCTGCATAGAAGATCCTGATCTTTGGCAAGATTATCCGGAATGGCTTTTGTGTTGTGATAAAGGATCGCAGTCCGGATTTTTTGAGATAAATCCGGGGGTAGATCATCGAAGAGGTGGTTTTCATCGATGATTTTTAATCCAAGCTGAGAGTGATTTACTGATTTGCGATCCTGAAAAGTGCCGTAGTCTTTATACTGCTGAAATCTTCCTACATCATGAAACAGTGCTGTTATTTTAGCTGAGAACAGAAGAGGATTTTCCAGGGAGATGCTTTTGCAGAGCGAATCCATATCGCAGCATACACGCCTGGTGTGTTCTTGTTTAAACAGAACAGCATCATTAAGTTCCGGAAGACCACAGTTGAAGGCATGGGTGTAATCATCAAACCATCTGGTGAGTCTGTTTATTATTTGGGTGTAGTCCATAAGGTTTGTGAATATAGTTTGTGAGATGGAAACCGAACAGATGTTTTAATGCAGGGTTTTTCTGCGATCTACCCCGACGCTTTTCGTTATTTAATAACAAGGCTTAGGTGTATACATCTTGTATACGGAAAATTCTATTAAGTTTTTTTGTCGAATGAATCTGATAATTAAGTTTCGTATTTTGTTCATATGAATACAGTCATTTCTTTATTTTGAGAGTGAATTCATTTAGCAGCATGAGTCATACAAGATTAAAAGGAGGAGTTGTGAAAATTCTGCATCTGTTAGTACTGCTTTTTTGGACCGGATATTCTTTGGCGGACACTTCTTATGAATATCGGATTACCGGAACAGTTACTAAAAAAGGTGGAGGACCGCTTGGAGGCGTAACCGTCTTACTAAAAGGCAAAAACGACTCGGCGGTTACAAAGAATGATGGAACTTTCGAAATTGCTTTGCCTGTTTCGATCCGAATGAAGGCAGCACCATCACAGACTTTATCATTCAGACTCCATGGAAACACCGTAAGATTTTCATCTGTTGAAGGTAATTTAAGCGGGAATGTTTCCATTTTTTCAGGAAACGGAAGAAGAATCGCATCGATCGATTTTTCGAATCTAAATCCGGTAACTGAACAGATCACACTTCCTCAACTTGCATCCGGTCTCAATATTATCAAAGTGGTCATCGATAAAAAAGTCTATACCTGCCAGATTGTCCGCTTGGGAAATGAGCTACATCTGACTAACAGAAATACCGACTCCCGAACTGATGATATCTTTTCTCTGGCCAAAACTACCCAATCTGATCCAGTTGATACACTTGTTGCCAAAAAAAAGAATTTCAAAGAATCGGTAACTCCAATCGATTCCTATGATCTCACCGATGTTTCCATTGAAATGGACAGTATTGTTGAGACGTCTGAAGTTGCCTGGGGCAAGAAAGAAAATCCTACAGATCACTGCACTGTCGGTTCATTGCCGGAATATAGTGAGCTTAAGGCTAATCCCAAACTGCCTGATCCATTCAAGAAGCTTGATGGCACCCGTATCACCAGCAAAAGCGAATGGGCCTGCCAGCGAGAATTGCTACTTCGTCAGTTGATAAAGTATATCTATGGTGAAAAGCCTGTTCCTCCCAAAGAAGCAGTCTCCGGAACTGTAAGTACCAGCAATATTACCGTAAAAGTGGAGGCGGGCGGAAAGAGTTGTACTTTTAGTGCTAAAGTAAGTATGAACGGGGCTAAACAGCCGGCACCGGCCTTCATCCAATACGCGTCAGGAGCATCGGCTCCAAGTGGCGTAGCCACTATCTCCTTTAACCCAGTAGAGGTTTCTGGTGGTACAGGTGACAAGTCGGGTCCGTTCTTCGATTTCTATGGAAAAAGGCATGAGGCAGGTTACCTTGTGGCGTGGGCCTGGCAGGTCAGTCGCATTATAGATGTCCTTGAACAAAACCCAGGCATTATCGACCCCTACAAAATTGCTGTAACTGGTTGTTCCCGTTATGGTAAGGGAGCATTCGTTGCAGGAGTACTCGATAACCGCGTTGCTTTGACAATTCCTGTAGAGTCGGGAATAGGTGGAACTGTGGCCCTTCGATTAGTCGAACAACTCGAAGGGCAGGGGCGCGAGTGGCCATACCATGCAATCAGCTATGTTCGCTGGTTTTCGGAGGTGGCTCTGGGCAAATTCACTAATGACAATAACGCAAGTAGTGACAATACCGATCGGTTGCCTGTAGACATGCATTCTGCAATGGCTTTAATAGCACCACGAGCACTCTATATCGTGGACAATCCCAGTGGTACATATCCTGGATTAGACGCACGTTCGGCATGGGTGACCGCAAGTGTCGGCAAAAAGATCTTCGAAGCACTCGGTGTAGGTGACCACTTCGCTTGTGTTGGAGCATCTGGGAATCATTGTCAGTGGCGCGACAAATATACTAATTCATTGAATGCCATGGTCAATAAATTTCTTAAAGGCGATGAATCTGCCAAAACCGGGGAGGTCACCACCGATCTTGGCAACAAGCCAAATCCTGAACAGTATTATGATTGGGAGGTTCCCACCCTTGGTGGCGAGCTATAATACCCGTTACTTTTGCCAAGGGTTTCCTTTCTTTGAATAGCGCAGGGATTTCTACCTTGCGCTTCTGTTTTTACAAATCCTCACTTTAAACATGATTTTCCAGGTAACATGGACTGCAATATCCTTCGAAGGTAGTGTTGTCTTCCAGGATACTCACTACTTCCGCCCGTAGATAGCAATTCTGGGGCAGATCGGTTGAGGGGACTGGTTCTGCGGCTTCAAAGATATTTTCTTTATAATACTTTTTCGTTAATAGTCGCTCCTTCATGTAAGGGGTGCCCAGGAAAACACTCAATTTCAATAATCGTCCAAATTCAGCGGTGCTTTTGGCATAAACGATCAGATTGGAGAGATCGGAGGAATCGATCGATGTTTTGGATATTACCGGCTCGAAAGGGGAGATGGATCGGTTGATGGAGATGAATGGGCCGTTAGTTATAAAAGTGGCACCATCACGGATACTCTCCATAATTTCATCAGATGAATGTTTTTTTCCATAGACACCACTCTTTCCAAATCCCATATAGCGATCAAAACCTTCATAAATGCTTAAAAAAGGGATACTGGTTGCTCTGTAACGATTAAAATCACCATGTGCATCATTGCCCCCCAGTAAAGGTATGCGCAGTCCTTTATTTAACAGATTAATCCACATGGATTTAGATCGACACCATGACTTGTGATATCCACTGTTTAGTGCTTGAAACCCATCGAGGTCATCAGAACAATCCTCTTCTGACCAGCTTCCCCGATGAAGTAACAGACTCTGCAGTAGGCCAGCTTTAGACCCAGGGTGAGCTGCAAAAGCAATACCACCCTGTTTGTGAATTTCTTTAATCGCCTGATTTATAGTGAGTTGCTGAGAAAAAACGGTATTTTTACGGGCACCATCAAGAGTACCGCCGATAAAATCTTGCAGTCCTAATCCGCAAAGATGAACCACTTTGCCATCTTTATTCAGGCAGGAGATCTCCTCTCCTGGAATCATAATAGTTTTATAGTCAATCAGAGAATCTTGCAGGAAAAGGCACCATTTCGTAAGAGCTTTATCCTGTTTCAGATAATTATCCCGCTCACAGGCAAGATCGTAGGAGTGATCGGTGATTCCCAGAAAATCAAGACCTGAAGCCGAGGCCATCCTGTCATAGACTTTTATTGGTGGTCCGAATTCAACATGACTTTGGGAGTAGATTGAGTGGTTATGAAGATCACCATAGGTACAAAACTCATTTCCCGGAAGTTTTTCGCTGCAGACTCTGCATTTAAAGGAAGCTTTTGATGATGAAAAAAGGTTGTCGTTGAATACTTTCCACCTTTGGTGTTTTCTGCTTAAAGAGACCGTCGCATTTACATAAATTTGGCCCTCAGGCAGTTTTGATCTTGGTATTTCGAAGATAAATGCCCGAAGCTGATCATCCAATGAATGCTTTATTTCGTGGTCTGCCAAATGTTTAAACTTGAATAGTTGTGGAGGAACACCGTGTGAGGATATAACGATTGCTACTTCATTTATAGAGACAGGATAACGGTGGATATCGTTGATTAGAAGAGCTACTGGAAGGTCGGAACCTGGATCGATTCGTCTGGGAAGATCAAATGTGATCTCTGGTTCTCTGCGATAAAGAAGGCTTGGGAAATGGCTAAAGAACCGGAAATGAATTTCTGCATACAGTAACAGAACAGGCAAGTCGAAAAATGAAGGTAGCATAAGATGAAAAATAGCTACTTGGACTATTTGGTTCAAACCGATATTTCTGCTACTCTGGATATACATTCTTTTAGTTATCCGAAATTATTTTTGCCTGTCTCAGTATTAGCTCAGTTATGCTGGTAATAGAAATTATTTTTATCTGAGCGCGGGTTGGGTGACCCGGATTCCTTTTTCCATTTCAGGTGCATTTCATCAGATCCAAGAAAACTCTATCAAAATTCCGTAAAAAATGAAAAACTGGAGAATCATTGCCCGGCTGGGGTTATTTTCAGCCGTTATAATACTATTAATAACTTTTTTTGGTGTTACCACATACTGTGTGCTGCTGTTATCTCCAGTGCAGAATTATGTCTGTGACATTGTAGAGAAAGAACTGGATTCACTTCTTGATGGAGATGTTGCGATCGGCAGGATCAGATCAAATCTGCTCTCCAGACTCGATATTTATGATTTAAAGATCGTTGATAAAAGCAGACGTGATGATTCTGTTTCGATTGACTATATCCGGATAAGATACAACATTCTGGCTCTTCTGAACCGTACAGTACATGTTATTTCGGTTTTTGGAAAAGGGATTAATGCGGCTATTTCGGTTACCAGCGATGGAGAGTACAAGATACCGGTCTATCCTGATTCTGCGTGGATTGAATCGCTTTCGAAAAAGAAGTCTTCGCAGGAGCATAGCAAAGAGGCAAAGGAGAATTTGTCCCCATGGAAAGCAGTTATTGGGAATGTTCGGTTAAATAATGTGAATGCTGTGTACAAAGACAGTTGTTTACATTTTATAGGTTCTGTAACAAAGGCAAGAATCAGAGCCAGATTTCCTGAGATTGATTCTATAAAGCTTGAACTGAGGGCTCCACAGGCAGGGTTTAGCAGCAATTGGTGGGAAGGGACAATAGATACTATCGGCGGCAGTGCAATATTGCGTTTTAATCAGTTGAATCTACTGGAATCTTATATAAAAGGGTCTGGGACTGAAATTTCCGGATGGGGCACGATTCCTTTTGATATGAAAAAAAGCTGGGATCTTCATGTTACGGTCAATACAGAGATGGCGCCGGTGTTGGCGATACATGGATATGTCCCTGCTTTTAAACCCCAGGGACATCTCAGAGCGGAGGCATCCTGGCAAGGGACTATGGATAATCCGATTTTAAAATACAAATTAACTGGCATTGGATTGAATTATTACTCTGTTGATGTCGATTCCCTCTTTCTTCAGGGAGGATATCTCAGCGATTTTGTAGCAAGCACAAAAGGGGAAATTTTTTCTCAGCTAGGAAAGATTTCAGTGAATGCGGGTATTCAGATTCCACGGCTTATGAGAAAACCTTCATTTGGTAAATACAAAGCAAGTGTTTCTGTTGACCAGGCCAGGCTGACATTACTAAAAGAGAAACTGGATATCGACAAGAAGAATATTCCGGGAGAGCGGGCTTTGGTCAGAGGAAAGGTAGAAGGAACAGGTTTTAAAAGATTACCCGATCATGCGTTGGTAAGCATTGAAGCGGAAGATGAACTGTTTAACGGAGATACTCTTAAGTTCCATGCTGAACTTCATAATAAACAATGGGTTATAGATGGAGAACTGGGACGGGATTTTATCGAAGGGAGTGGACGCATACAATCGAATCTGGCGATTCATGGGAAGATCGCAGGTCAGATAGCAGATGCAGCTTTTCTGAGCCAATACTTTATAAAAGAGAGAATCGATGGCTCAGTGAAGTTTGAATCATCCATTGATGGAATGATTGGACAACCCTTTGTTCACTGTTCTATCACCAGCCGCAATCTCCGGTGGCGTTCGGTAAGATCGAATGCATTTCGTACAGTGTTTCAGTTCAATGGAGACAAATTTAACATAGAAAAACTTAGAGCAAGGATTTCTGCCAATCTGGATACGTTGGCAGACTTTTTTAAGGTTGAGGGGATCAGTGGGTCGATGGAAACCACTGTCAGGGCTTCGGGAGAACTCTCATCACTGGATGTTTCGGCATCAGTTTCAGGAACAGGTATCAATTACAAAGGATACAGAGCCGATTCTGTAAATGCCGATTTGAATATAAGCGGTACTGACCGGATAAAATGGGATAAAGGCTATTTGCGATTGGAAGGAACAGAGGTTAAGACCCGAGGTGAACTTTGCCTTTCAAATATGCAGACAGATCTATCCCTGTCGATACAAAAACAGGACTCAAGAAATAAAAAGAGGGCAGGAGAGATAAGTTTAACCGGGCTGATGGGAAGAGATTCGGTCAGCTCGGAATTTAAAATTCTGCGGATGGATATTTCTGCGATTTCTCCCTGGATTTCTTCTGTCAGCAATTTCAAGGGAGCACTGGATGCTCAGGGAGATTTTAAAGGAACCTGGAAGGATCTTCAGGGGAAAGTCAAAGCCAGATTGGATCAACCCGGATATAAGGTGCATCGCTTAGCCTCTATCGATTGTATACTTGGACTGGCAGATTCTTTGTTAAAAGTAAATTCAAAGATATTTCTGAAAGATTCTTCTTCTCTTCTTCGCCTGAATGCATCTTTACCCCTGCTGCCATCCCAGGGATGGGCTATTGACATGAGTGACACAGAAAAAGCCAGAATGGATCTTTCTGGTACCGGTATAAACCTTAATGATGTTGCATTCATTTTTGACAGCAGTTCTGTGGCAAATGGAATCGGTAAAGTAAATCTCAGGATGTATAGCGATCAGGGCAGCTGGGTTTTAGGAGGAACGGTTCAGATTGCAGATGGGGTTTATCGTAACCGAAAAAAGAGAATTACCATCAATAAGTTAAAGCTAATCGCAACATTATCCGGCAAGGCCTCTGATCCATTGGTGGAGTATGCTGTTTTTTGTGGTCCTGCCAGGTTTCAGCGCGGCAGGGTAGACAGTCTGTATTTAAAGGGTTATTCAACTATAGATACCTTCAATGTGACAGGAAGCAGGTTCTGGTTTCCAAATGATGGAACAGTGGATGCAAGTGCCAGAGTACCCTTGAACAATATGGATTCATTGTTGATTCATCCCGGTTTCCAGGTTGATTTTAGCATTGACAGGTTTCCTCTGGTTCATGTTTCACCTTTTTTAATGGAGAATATGATCAGAAGCGGTGTGGTGAATGGTAAAGGGAAGATCAGAATTACTGGAGGAAGGCCTATACTTTCCGGAAATATTAAAATGGAAGATGGCAGATTTGCCTTTGAGGAGATGAATCCAGAGATAGGTCCTGTTAATGCGCAGCTTGTGATGCGAGATGATTCGGTTATAGTGAATCAACTAAACGGGAAATGCGGGAAAGGCCGGATAAATGGAGGCGGGTATATTATCTGGAACAGTTCCGGTCTTGAACAGGTGAAAATAGATGTTACAGGTAGAGATGTTCTGCTGGATTTCAGGGATCTGATTGTCCTTCGCATTCAAAATGGTAATCTTCGTTTTTCAAATAAAAATGATGGTGATTTTCTGATCTCAGGCAGAATAGATCTGGGAGATACCAGGTTTGTGCGGGATCTGAGAATAGCTGATCTGCTAGAGCAGGTACAGAGAAATAATATCAGTATGCAGAAGGATCCGTTTCTGCAAAAACTTTCGATTTTGGTAGAAGTCCGTTTGCTTGACAATCTGGCAGTAGACATGAATCTTGGTGACTTTAAAATGGGCGGTGAGGTTTCCATAACTGGAACCGCCTTGAAGCCTTCGTATACCGGAGAAATCAAAGTCATTGAAGGTTATATCAACTATTTTGACCGTAAGTTTGAGATTACCAGAGGGCATTTCTATAATTATGATCAATATAAACTGGATCCTCTTCTTGATCTGGAAGCAGCAACCGAGATAGATATGATCTCGCCAACTTCAAAAGGGCAGATCCAGACAATCGAATCGGATACCATTTATTTGACTCTTCAAGGTAGAATGAGCGAACCAGAAGTTCGATTGTGGGCTAAGGAGATCCCGCTGGATGAAGGTAATATTATAAGTATACTTACGCTGGGTCAACCGTTGGGGGCTATAGGAGGAGACCTGGGAGACCGGCTAAAAGTCTTTGCGCAGCAAAGTTTAATCGGTTTCGGGACCAGGAAACTGGAACAGCTTCTGGGAATCGAAAAAATAGATCTCAAAGGTGATCTGTTTGACTTCGATTCTGAGCACAGTCCGACACTGAGTTTAACCAAACGATTTTCCCCAAGATTTCTTCTTTCATACGAAACAGCTCTGGGTGATCTTACAAAACCAAAAGTCAGTGCGATGTTCCGTTTGACTAAGCATTTTTTTGTCGAAGGACAGACAAGTGTAGATAATCACGGACTGGACCTGTTGTTCAAATACAGCCGATGATGATAATGAAAAGAGCTATCAATAAGTGGGTTATTATACTGATTCTGGCTGGGATTCTATCGGAAGTTTCAGCTAAACCTGTTGATTGGAGATTGGCAAAGGTAACCATTTCCGGAAACAAGACTTTTAAGACCAGTGAGCTTAAAACCTTGATGGGATTGAAAAAAAAATGGTTTCGCAGACCATCCAGATTTTCTTCATCAAAGTTGCGTTCTGATATTTCATCACTGATCCGTTTTTACCGTTCTCAGGGATTCTTTGCAATTGATGTTAGCCGTACAATAACGAGAGATTCAACCAGACACAGAGTTTCAGTTGAATTATTAATTGAAGAGGGTGAGAGAACCAGGATCGTTTCTACCAGCTTATTGCAAAACCAGGCGATACTGGAGGATTCAATTGTAGAAAAGCTTAAGAGTTTGCCTCAATGTCCACTGATTATTGCTGAGCTTGAATCGGATGCTGAGTATTTAAAGTCTGAACTGGAAAACAGGGGATATTTAAAGGCTCAGGTAAAACCACAACTGGAAGTGGACTCTTCTAATAATAATGCAATGATCACCTTTGTGGTTAATCAAGGTCCTTTGATTAGCGTGGATACCATTATCTTATCTGGAAACAAGCATGTTCACTCCAGAGTTCTCACACGGGAGTTGGAATTTGGTAAAGGCGACACACTTACCACCAGGAAAATTCGCTTATCAGAACAGAATCTTTATAGGACTAATCTGTTTAATTTCGCGCAGATCGAGCCGGTTATAGAAAGCGATTCTTTAAAGGACAGCGCTGCCTATAAGAGCAGTTTTCCGATAAAAGTAATGGTACGACAGGCTGATTTTTTCCGCATTGAAGGAGGTGTGGGATATGGGACTGCTGATGGGCCAAGAGCTTCGCTGCGTACCTCATATGCCAATGTCTTTCAGATTGGGCACAGTCTGACCTTTAATGGCAAATACTCGGCTAAACTGCAAAATGCCGAAGTTATCTATGAAGTTCCCTGGTTTTTAGCTCTTCCGCTTCAGTTTAACAGTACCCTGTATCTGAAGCGGCATGATGACTATAAAGACACCTATTATGGTATTTTCCATGGAATTCGTTTCTCTGTTGGTCGTACTACTGATTTTAATCTGGCTTACCAGTTTCTGCTTAACTGGGAAGAGGTCAATAATCTAAGGGCGAAAAATGATAGTCACCTGCCTGAGCTGCCCACAAAAAGTATCGGAGTGCGTGTTTCGTACGATTCCAGGAATAATCTGATAAATCCTTCGAAAGGGGTATTAAATTCATTTGAAACAGAAGTTTCTGGATTGACTGGAAATTCCAACCAGTTTATGAAAATTTCCGATGATTTTCGTTATTACTGCAGTGCCGGCCCTGTAATTATTGGAAGCGGATTTAAGGTTGGTTGGATAAAAAAATTCGGGCAGAGCATATCGATTCCACCACAGGAGCGTTTTTATGTTGGGGGAGCCAGATCTGTCAGAGGCTTTTCGGAAAATTATCTGAAAGTCGATCTTCCTGGAAACCTTCAGCACACCAATATTATGTTAACAGCTAATCTGCTTGATATCAGGTTTCCATTGTTTTGGTGGTTTCAAGGAGCTGCATTTATTGATGCTGGCAATGTTTGGCAGAGTATAAATTACGATAATGTTTTTAAAGATCTTCGCTGGGCAGCAGGACCGGGTATTCGTTTAAACACTCCGATTGCAGTAGTACGATTTGATGTTGGATTTAAATTGAATCGCAAACCCGGAGAGGGCCTTTATGAGTTTCATTTAGATTTAGGACAACCATTTTGAGGCCTTATTCGTTCGATTTAGGTTAAAAGTCAGATCTCTTTACTGAATCTACTCTTTAAAATTGGTGCATAGCGCAAGGTTAAATAATTAATTAATGCCAGGAATATGGCAATATCGAATCGGTTCATAGCTACAGCCATTCCTATGGCGCCAGTATTCCATACGCTTGCTGCAGTGGCGGTTCCGCTTACCGTTTTGTAGCTTTTAATAATTGCTCCTCCTCCGATAAACCCTATGCCTGTAATTATTCCATAGATTACTCTGGATTGAGCCTCTGTGGTGGTGAGGGCTTCAAGGCTGATAAGAACATACCCGCAGGCTCCTACTGCCACCAGGGGAAATGTTCTTAGTCCTGCCCCTCTGCTTCCGATTTCTCTTTCCAGTCCTACAGGTAAAGCCAGGAGAAAAGCGATCAGAAGGTGATAGAAATCATAAAACATTTTCGATACGGAGAATCCTGCCTGTAACAAATTAAAAATCCTGCAAAAATGGTGGTGGTATTATCAGACGGAAAAGAAAAAGACCGGAAGGTTTTCTCCTTTCCGTCTGATAAAAAGGTCATATTCCGATTCCCAGAGCAAGATTGATTGTAAAATATCTGAATGTGTCACCGCCACCTAAAAACACCAGATTAAACATGGGATAGAGATCAATGGTGATAAACTCCTGGTTCCCAAAGACAACACCTGCACCCACATTAAAACCGAAACGTCCTATAGTTCCTTCTCCGAAAACCTGCTGAATTACTGATCCTTCATCATTTTCACCGGTGACGATGATCTCGTTATTGAGTATATATACCCCTGCACCTATCTGAGCAAATAGATTTATCATGCTTACAGGATATCGGGTTGTCAGACGCAGGGATGGGATAATCTCTACCACAAATGCATCTCCGCTGACATTTCCCTCTATCAGGTCACCTACACTTTCAATAAACTCCGATTCATCCGGGGTGAAACGGGAGTATGTGGAACGTATACCCAGTAATATATTGTCATCCACATAAAAGAAAAAATCTCCACCTACCGAAAATCCCCAGTTAAAATTTTCGTGCTCAGGACCTACTTCTTTAGCTATTGCACCTATCAAGCTTAGCTTTATTCCTTGTGCTTCAATAGAAGAATAGGAAAAAAGAGCACAAAGTGTTATAAATATCCATGTCTTTTTCATAATGAGACTCCTTGAGATAAGTCAACACCAGAACATCTTTAGACATTTGGTGGAGACCTGAGGTTTACCAGGCCAACTGTAAAATCCTTTTCCATATGCTCCTGGTTTCCCTTTTTGCTTTAAAAAGTTTCAACAGAGATTCAAAAAGCAAACCTATCGATCTATGCTTCATCTTCCAGAAGTGCTTTCGTTTTACAGTGATTCCATAGCATTTTTTCCCCATGGTTAACTTCTTGAATATTCCTAGAACTGCTGCACTTATAATAGAAATGATGGTTATCTTCTTTATAGCACCCACATTTATCTCCTTGTGTTTGATTAAGACCCAGGTGCTAAACTTTAGGTGGTTTACTGGCCAGACCATAAATAAAGGTGATGAAAAAGATTCCCAACAATACATAGAAAAGAATCTGAAACACCAGGGCCGACGTTGCTGCAATTCCACTAAATCCCAACAGCGCAGCTATTATAGCAAGTACCAGAAATACCAACGCTAAACTTATCATAGCATCTCCTGTGAAAAGATCCGATAATAGATATTAGGGCAAAAATTATACCAGAGATTCTCAGAAAGCGGCTGAGGAATGAATCGGTTTGCCGCAAAGATTTGCGTAGATATAGATAAACTCCGCTCCAAAAAACAGTATCTGACTGGAATAGTAAAGCCAGATAAGAACAATTATCAAAGATGCTGCAGCATTGTATACCGAACTGTAAATACTGAATCGAAGATATAATACTATTACCAATCTGCTCAAGGAAAAAAGCGATGCACTCAAAATACTGCCAATTATCACCGGCTCCCATGCTATCCTTACATCCGGCAAATATCTGTATATTGAAACAAATGCCAGAATAGTAGTCCCGAAACTCAACAGTGGATCCATCATCTCCAGAAAAACAGTAATCAGGGGAATCGCCTGCTGAAGAAATCCTGCAAAGTAATTCAGCAATGCACCTATTGATAACGAGAGAAGAAAAAATAGCCCGGTAGCAATCACCAATATCATAAGGAAAATTTTCCTGATCAGTAAATATCTCAGATTGATTCCTGAACCAACACTGATATTCCAGATGCGGTTTATGGATACATTGAGGTGGTTGAATATATGGGATGCTCCATAAAGAGAAAGAAAAACTGCTACTGCAGATGCTATGAAGCTGGATGAAGGGCGAGAGATGGATACTATAAGATCCTGAATCAGAAGTGCACTCTTTTCACCTAAAAAGGCGCTTAGTCGCTTAACAATATTCCCCTGAATCGCTTCGGTACCATAGACAAAACCAACTATGGCTACTATTATCAAAAAAAGCGGAGCCAAAGAAAACAAGGTGTAAAAGGAGAGTGCTGCCGCAAGTCTGGAACAATCATCCCGAAAAAATCTGGAAAAAGTACTCCTAATGACCGGTAAAATCTTAGTCTTTTCTCTTCCCATCACTTTCCCTGAAAGTTCAAGTTGATGAATAGAAACAGATATTACGGAGAGTCGGGTATTTGAAAAAGAAAGGCAGGAAGTTGCCTTGAACAGTAAAATCTGCAAAAAACAGGCCTGTAAACCTTCGGCTTCAGATAAGGTCGATTAACAGATAAAAGGCCAGCCCGCTCATCACTAAACCTAAGGTAATTTTCAGCAAAACCATATTCTGTTGGGTTTTTTTGGCCAGATCATTCCATTTCAATCCAAAATATGCTAAAACCATCACTATCAGAAGCGGCAGGACGAAAAGGAAATTATAAAGAATCAGAAGGAGGTACCCTTTCAGACGAAGAGTTTCCCGCTGAGTCATAGCAATAATGTAGGGCACATACATTTGGCCTGTACAGATTGCTTCAAGAATCGTAACCAGAAATCCAGCGGTGATAGAGCCGATAACAAGGCTGGTTCCACTGAGATTACCTGATATTATCTTATGTATTCGAAGCTTGACCGACTTTGGCAGCTGCAGACTGATATTTTCGCTTTTTCTGGTCTTTTTGTAAACGAATGCATCTTTAAAGCTGAAAAAAGCTACAGCTACTGCTGCCAGGAATGCTCCCCATCTTATAATCATATAAAAAATGTATCTGCCCTTAATCTGATCCACAACTCCTTTAAGTCCAAGTCCCATTGACAGATAGGTGACAAATACCGTTACAGTATAAGCCAGTCCGATAAGAAGAATCTGTTTGCGGGTTCTTTTACGGGTTGCCAGAAATGAAATAAGAAAAATCATGGTTGCAATAGCACAGGGATTGATTCCATCTGCTAAACCGGTAAGGATGGTACCTGCCAAAAATCCCCAATTCATCGCTTTATCCTTGAGGAAATTGGTAAGTTCCGAGGTATCAGCAGTAATTTGTTTGAATCTGCCCGGATTCTTCTCTATGCGTGCTTCAATCATTTTTTTCCCATACTTCATGATGTCATCATAACCGGTAAGGAAGGTATCGGGGAAAAAAAGCTCCTGAGAAGCGGTATTTTTAACCTTGAACTCATCTTCCATCTTTATCATTATTGAAAGTGCTGAATCATTATCAGTATCAAAAAAGATTATTTCCAATGCGTCTTTATGATGTTTTTGAAGAGGGTAAAGAAGCTCCTCTTTTATTTTCAGACACTCACCACAGGTACTGGAACCAAAAAACATTACCTGAAGATTTTCTGCTGCTGAAACTGTTGGGAGCAAGGAACTTACTGTCAAAAAAAGAGATAATACAAAAGAAGAACGCATGAAAATCTGATCCTTTCGAAATGAATCACCAAAATCTAAAACCCTCAATAAAAAGCGATAATATTGATTATCCTCAACAGATACAGGAGAGATCATTTATCACCTAAATTTCATTTAAAAATAATAAGGAGGAACCTTTAATCTGCAATAAATAGAGATGTGCCTTACTCAAATTCGTCTGAATGCTCTAAAAGCATTTCTTAAAATTCCCATGCCAACCCGATACCCGGGAATCTGATGGAAATTTTCCAGTGAATTCTTTTTCTCGGTTTGGTGAACAGGGAATCGAACAAAAAGGAGCCCATAAACTGCGAATCGAAGAACAGAAGAAAGCAGGAACAATGATTTCAGTTCCCATCCAAAAAGCTTAGGCAGTCTGGTGGACAGGTATCCACCCAGAAGACTGAAGAAAAAA
>CAYPMS010000005.1:0-77173 GCA_964411655.1 uncultured Fibrobacter sp. | reverse complement strand
ACAGGGTGCCAACACTCTTTTTTCTAACTTTCCATACTTAAGTCAGATTAGCCTTTTTTCGAAATTAAACAAATTTAAAAGTTGCCTTATTCTTATCTCCCATGTATGCTTTCTTAAGCATGTATTACGGGCTGACTCACCTATTTGTCTGATCATTTCAGGTTTTTGCAGCAACCATTTACATATTTCGCTGGCCTCTTCGAATGATCCATAACAAAGGATATCATTACCAATGGAAAAATTTTCTGCCAATTCTGAATTAAACGAGGTAAGATAAACACTTCCACACATCGGGACTTCAAAATCCCTCCCTTTCAAATGCATTATGTTATCCATACTCTGAACACCACCATTACCTATCACAATTTTAGCCCGGTTAAATATTTCAACCATTTCTTTTTGAGAAAGGAAACCATTGGACCACCCTCTTCCCCAGCAGTCTACTTTAATATTACATTTTTTTAAAAAAGCAACCAGCTCCGCTCTTTTTCCGTAGGCCTGCCCGACAAAAACGACATCCAGGTCTTTTTTGGTTTTTATTGGAAAATAATAATCAGGATCTGCAGCTTCCGGAGCATACCAGGAAATTCCACCATCATTAAGTATAATCTGTGCACCTGATTTCCAGGTCGTCCACATTAAATCAGCATGTTTAACTAAACTTTCCTGCCCTACTTCCATTTTATATTGCTTACGATTATAATACCTGTGCTTGTCATCTAATCCCATAACCACTGTCCAAATTCCCTTTTGTGAAAGGCTCTTTAATAAATCAGCAGATATGTATATGGTATCGGCATAAAAAAAACACAGGGATACTGGTTCGTTTTTCTCCTGCTCTTCAACAAACTTCAGAAATGCATTTGCAAGTTCCTTTCTTGATGCTTCTCCAGGTCTCAATTTTTTATCGGCTTCATATTTTCCATAGTCAAATAATCTGAATTCACAATTTTTCGAGAACGCATTCCAGAGGCCATAGCGTTCCCAACTGCATGTTCCAAAACCTACAACTTTGCATCTGCTAGTGATTTTGTTCCTTTTTAGTGATTTTTCACCCAATAATTGAGATATCAGCTCCGGATTATATACTCTCTCAGAAGTAACTGTGAATAATTTTTTGTGAACAGTTTTTCTATACATTCGCAACTGTTGCCATTTTCTGAACATTAACCAGTAACGGTAAAGACAGTTATTTCTTATTGCTTGCCTAGCATCCATTTATAATTTATTATCCACCCCAATAGTATTTTTCTGATTGTGCTGTTAAGAACTATAGTTGAAATCATGCAGCAGATAAGAAATACTATTGCAGTAATTATGAGTGTAAAAAATGAGTTTATAATATTTACCTTTAAAAATACAGATGAAAGCAACGCCAACACGCAAATGTATGTGGCGACTTCCTTAATGATTTTTAAAACGTCGGATTCTGTAATTTTAAAAATTTCATTGAATTTTTTGACTAAAGATATTCCACATATTAATAGAGTTACAATAATTGAAGCTACTGGCAATCCAATAACTCCCATACATTTCATTAAAATTATAGACACAGGTACTTTTAAACAGGCTTCCCACAACGAGCAATAATTAACTACCTTTATTTCACCTGTAGAAAATATAAGATTCGAAATAGCATTACGGAAAACATTCAACACAAATAAAGTGCATATAATGCCGGTTAATAATTGCCCTCCGAACATTTCTTTACCAACCCATAATTCAATGAATTTTCTGTTAAACAGAAAAAGTCCAAAAGCACAAACCAGAGAAATTTCCATGGACAGAACAAGTATGATAATGGGGTGTTTTTTTTTGTCTTTGACATCATCATCTGATTGCATGTTTGCAATGGTAGGTATTGCAGCAACAGATATCCTGTCAGGAATTGAAAAAAGGATGTCTTTAACTTTAGCATTAAATGAATATACAGCTGCAACAACAGGGTTAAGAACTGAAGAATTCAACAAAGCATCCGAATGACTGCTTATTACAGTGCTTGCCTTGCCAATAATTGAAATCGCAGATAATCGAAACATCTTTTTAGTATCAGAAAGAGAAAACGAAATACTCTCACTCGAAATCTTTCTCCAGATATATAAAAAACTGCCCCCGGTCCCTATCAGAACCACTATGGATTTTGCTATAAATCCAATTGCAATAGCCATAACTCCAAACTTTAAAGACAATGCCATAAGAGTTGCAGAAATTGATACCACAAATGAAAGCATACTGGTCACAGTCAGACTCAGTGATTCCTGAAGACCCAGAAGCAAACTGCCTACAAATTGTGAAAAAACAGTTATTGCCGATGAAAAAACTGCCATCATTACTGATTTTTTAAATAGTACAATCTGATTATGATCTATCTTGATCCATTTGTCAATTGTCACAACAAATACAGCACCTGCCACCAATATTGCTAATGCCACTGCAAAACCGTAAATTAAACAAGTACCGCAGGTTATACCCAGTTTTCCAGATTCATTTCTATTAAACTGACTGGCAGTTTTCTGAATGAAAATTGAAGGTAAACCTAAATCTAATAATCCGAAGTATGCGATTATGTTACCACTGGCAAGCCAGTAACCATAGACATCTGCTGGAATCTGTTTCAGGTAAAATGGGACCAGAACTATTCCCTGAATTATCGCAAATAAAACCGCAATATACGAATGACATAAATAAATAAATGAGGATCTAATCCTTTTTTTATTACTTGAAGACATTTTTTCTTAATATAGAATATAGTTTGAATAAAACCTTTTTTATATAACTGAAGTTTTTTGGATGATAACGGAAATATTTTGGTATTTGTTGAATTTTAGATTCAGCAAAAGGAATATTATGCCACAACAGTTTTTTACAACCAGATAAAAAGATCTGCCCATTTAAACCTTGGAATAAATAAGTGTAATATCTACTGTTTTTAATTAAAGTCTCCGGATCATTATCTTCTATTTGAAAAAGTTCGTAATATCTCTGCTCCACGAATATGGCATTGAAATCTGTTGTGCAAACAAGTTCATAATTTTTTTGTTTGCCTAAATTGTAAATTGATCGAATACTGCTTCCAATATTGACAGATTTGTGAGCTTTTTGAATAAATTCCAGATGACTGGGAATAGTCTGATTGAATTCGATCACAACTACCTTTGGCCTATACTCTTTAACAGCATTCCAAATATGGTAATCATTTCCATCTACATCAATCGATAAGAGATCAAAATCGACTGGAATACTTGTTCTTTTTAATATCTCATCTAATTTCTGCTCAGCATTCCACCCGACATAAGCATTTATTGGAGTTACATTTGGATAACTCCTGGTGTTTTTTACCAATTCTTTGAACTTATGTTTATCTGCTTCTATTAATACTGCCGAATACCCTTTATTTTTGATTAAATTAAATGTATTGCTCATATATTGAGCGTCCCAGGCACCGAATTCAACACACCACTGGTTATTGTCACCAATAATATTCAGTACTCTTTCCAGAATACCATCTTCTCCACATTGTGAATACACATTTTTTTTATACTCTCTTAAATCTGTCATATATATCATGCTCCGGAAACCATCGTAATGGTTAATGTAAAGCTATTTGGTGAATTCAAACAAACCGCAGGAATAGACACTATCAGTATAGAGCTTACAGTCCGTATTTTCTATCAAGTTCCCATTATCATCTACAACAGAGAAGCTCAGCAACTTCAAACTGCTGAACTGATCAATTATAGTTTGGGGATTAAAAATTCTATGCGCATTAAACTCGACCCTTTCTTTACCGATCGGAACCGAGAAGTATAAAATACCACCGGCCTTGAGTACACGAGTCATCGATTTCATTACTTTAAAACAGGCATCAGGATCTATTGTGTCTCCATATCTCCCTAAACCGAAGTGTTCTACAGCATGCAAACTCGAGAGTGAATCAATCGAATTATCGGGAAAATTACTTAATGTTGTTGCATCCGATTGTATGAAATTCAGCCCTGGAATATTATTTTCCAGCGGCCTTATATCAATAACAGTAACATTTCTGAATACCAACAAGTGTGAAATAAAACTATTTATTTTTGAACCTATATCAATATGTGTTTCAGGATTCCTCTTATATATTTTTCTGGCTGCCCACAAATCCTGATAAAAGTAGTGACTTTTAGAATCGCCTGCAACAGATGATCTCTCATTTAGCAACGGATACAGGTTTGCTAACTTTGCCCTTAACGAAACAGTGGTGTTCTTTTTATTATATTCGTTTAAATTATTTATAAACCAAAAAAGGTTTTGTAGAGAAAAAAACAGTTTTTTAATGTCTATACCAAATAATGCAGAATACCTTAAAAACTTCTGAATCAGTCTCATTTTTTATTATGCCATGCCCTGATTGATGGAAGTAAAATGCTTAACTATTGCTTATTTTGTGAAATAACTCAAAATTTCTAAAGTCTTGAATATAAACTATATATTAAAACAATTCTGACTTCGGTAAAAAATGGATGTCTTCCAAATCTTAGCGCTTATCGGCCCAATACCTTCAAATTCAATCTGCCGGAAACCTTTTTCATAAAGAAACCTGAAACCATCCAAATATTTCTCTCTATCACTGTTATCCCAAACAATTACTCCATCTTCCTTTAAGGCATCGATTGAATTTCTTACACAATTAACCCGGTCCCTACCATCAATACAAACAATATCAAAATACCGGTGATAGCCGGCGATCAGTTTTGAATATTCTCCGTTGTATACCAATTCCCTATAATAATATTGAACATTTTCTGGCATTAGCTCCTTCATTTTCAAAAACCAATTCTGGTCGTGTTCACATGCCACAACATTTCCCACATTTTTACTCCACCACAAGGTAGAAAAACCGCTGCCATATTCAAAAACTGTCATAGTAGTATTAAGCCGGCCTCTGAGAAATGAAATTGCCGGATAAGTAAACCATGGCAGCGGATTTCCTTTTTTATCAAGTGGAAGTCCTTTTTTTAGGCTTTTCATCCAGCCAATCTGATCCAGAATTATTGAGATATGGTGAAGTTCCAAATATTTCTGGAATATCCAGAACTTTATCAGCATTCTCTTTACAGGAATTTTAAATGAAAGCAAAAAGTTATCAATATGGTTATGCATATACCACAATCCAAGGATGATTAAGGCGATCTTTCCAATATATTTGTATCGAAAATTATATATTAATTAGTATAAATTTCAATCGTTTATCTTTTTTTCCGCTTCAAATTTCAACTGAATAGCTAAAAATAATGATAATCCCAATCTCCCACCTCTTACTCCAATAATCCTTTCATTTTCCCTATTCTTTATTATATTTGTAGCATAATCGAATTATTTAGGCGCTTAACCATTTTCAACTCCGAAAATGGTTAATACAGGAATAAATCATGCAGTTACCAATTCTTTTTTCATATAGATCAATAATTAAATCACTGAGCTTATACTACGTTTTTTTTCTCCTGCCGCTCGCAACCACTGTTCTGAGTACACCATCAATCGAACAATTACAGTCTCAGATCATGCTTATCGATCAAAAAATCCTTTCTACTCAGTCTGATATCTCTGCGTGTGGTAATACTCTGAACAAATTAACCCAAGACAGCATCGCTGCCATCTCAGGCTATCAAACCAGCACTCAACAGAATAAAGCTCCTCTGACTGACATCGAAAAAGAGATCGCGGCCTTATCCCAGAAATTAAACCAGCTCAATAAAGAGATCTATGCAATAAAACAGGATAGTATTCAAGCTGCCTATAAACTGGATTCCCAGAAAGTCTATTACACCAAAGAATCTGCCAGACTTCAACAGCTTATCTCTGCCACTTCTGCCAGCATAAAATCAATGACAGAACAGCGCAATCAATACATAAGAACCGCATCCCTAACCAGTAACGACGCTCTGACAGCACTTAACGCAGAAAACGCCAGGATCGATCTTCTCTTATCCAATTACCATAACGAGCTTTCAAATCTCAAAATCAGAGTGGCAAAACTTAAACAGGACTCCATCAATATCACCATACAATTACAGAATAATCAGGCTCTTGCATCAAAAGATATGAGAAAGCATGACAGCCTTATCGACATCACTAACCGCCAGGTTCAGATTGCATCCAACCAGCTTTCACAGGCAAAGGCTAAAAGAAATGACTTTTTAAACGCCAACAACCAGATACTTCAAAATTATACTTCACAGCGTGCAAAAATCATGTCTTCCACAGGTTTAATATCTGCTAATCTGACCAAAGCTCAAAATGAATACAATCAAATCCGCACCAATCTCAGTGCAATCATTTCCAAATATGAAAGTGGGAAAGCTCCCCTTATAAAAAAGGTAAGGGAGATCGATTCTGTTCTCCATACCAGACAGATGCAAAAATCATTATGGGCACTGATGGATGAGAAATGGTCATTGGACAGTGCAATATCCGCCAAGAGAAACGAACTGGACCAGATAATTCAACAGGCAGCCCAGAAAAGAAAAAATGCCATGAAATTAACCGAGGCAAAGGAAGCCGAACTTAATGCTCTCCTTGGCAAGCTGGATCAATACCTGGAAAAACCAGGTGTAAAACAGGCTTCCTCACAACTGAATAGTTTGACATCTACACAAAAGAAGGCACGTATAGCAGAAGTTCGTTCAAATATTGACAAAGACATCGCCAAACAGACTTCCCTGCAACAACAGGCCCGCCAAAACTTAACAGCTTACGAAAAGAATAATCCAGCCACCAATAATCCTTCAGTTCAGAAGTTGCAGCAGTTAGAGCAGAGCATCACTACTCTTCAGAAGCAGAAAGAAACCCTTAACAGACAAAAAGATTCGCTGGATGCGATGATTGCATCGCACTCCCAAAGCATGAATAAATCGGATGCCGAATTTCAGAAAGAGATTCGTACACTGGACAGTACACTTTCCATACACTCCCAAAAAAGTCTCACCCTGTCCTCTCAAAGAGCCAAAGCACTGCAAAATCATTCCCTAATACAAAAAAAGGATCAGGATTCTCTTAACAAAATTGTAATAGAATTGAAAAACATAGACAACCGGAATACCACTATTAACCGTGAAATAGCTGCTTCCAACAATCGCAAAGAACAGCTGAAACTTGAAATATTGAATTTAACGCAATCATTCGAACAGCAGAAATTGCAAGCTGGTGAAGCAGCTCAGAATCTCATCGGACACATTGCTAAAAAAGAGCAGGAATTATCTTTGTACACCAATCAATTGCAACAATTGACCAGCCGGTATAACGAGACAATCCAGCACTATCAGTCTTCGCTTAACACCTCTATAAACGCTATTAAATCACTGAACAGTCAGCTTTTTACAGTTTCCGCTCAGTATCAGAATCTCAAAAAGCAACAAAACAATCTGAATTCCCGGTTATATGCTTCAGAGCAGGGACTGTCCCAAAAAATATCTGAAATAAACGCAGCAAAAACAATCTCAATACGGCAACTGCAGGCTCTCCAATCAGAGTTACAAAAGTTAAATGCTCAAAAGGCCCAATTAACCAGGACTCTCAATGAGCAGATAGAGCGCCAAAAAGAAGTTGCAGCAGCCCCATCCCATAGTTCTCCAAATTCGCCTGTTGCATACCAATACTCAAAACCACCTGTTATAGAGGCTCCCATGTCTGTACAGGAGCAGCAGCCTCAGGCAATTGTTCCTAATCACTCTACATCAATTCAACAGTATGACAGTCTGATAAGGGTAAGAGAACAGGAACTTCTATTATTGCGCGCCCAGCGTGATAAAACATTGCAGGAAAATATGGTGCACCAAAAAAAGCCAAACCCTGCCTTCCAGATACCACCAACTCCACCACCTGCCACAGTAAAAGCCGCGCAGTGCCCAACAGGAGTAAATGAACATCAGATCATGTCCCAAAAGATAATTGAACAGATCTATACTCTTTTGGGAGAAGAGAAACAATCAGATGCATACCGGCTTTTCACCTCAAATAAAAAGTTTCTGGAAGCTACAGCTCCTGTGGAAGCAATAAGAATTCTTGAAGCATCCTTTGATGGTATGCGGTCTGGTTCAGCAAATTCAAATGGCTGGTAGCCTGTTCAAGGGCATTTTGGCGTAACATCTGGCAGCATATTTGGATCATGTCCTTTTCTGGCGGCTATAATTCTAAGTTCCTCAATAAGTAAAGTATTGTTCTGCTGGGCCCGTTTCTTTAAAGCAGGCAGGGCTTCCTTTATGGCATTCATAATTTTCTGCCTCTGATCCCATGCTTTATCAATAAAGGTGATAATCCTTCCGGAAGTAATATTTTCAAAGGGAGGCATGTCTAATCCCATCTCTTCAAGAAAACCAACAATCTTGCCGGAATAAGGAAGAGGGACAAACGGTACGTTTTGTAAAGCCGCGAATATGAGAAAATGAAGTCTCATGCCAACAACGAAATGAAACTCTTTCATTATTTTCATTATCTGATCAGGAGTATATTCAGCGTCAAGTACGCTCACATATTGAGGCCATACCATTTTTGCAATTACCGCATAAGAATGATGTAAGTCAAACAGTGTCTTCCTTTCCATAGGGACGAAAACAATCTGTGCATTATAACGTTCAATAAGATAGTCTGCAGCATCAGCAATAAACTGATGGTAATGCTCAACCTTCAAATCCGGAGCTGCTCTTCCGGGTTCGCGTACCGACATTCCAATGAGAGTTCTTCCTTTACCAATACCAGCTTTTGCCAGTCTGTCAGATGGAGCTGGATCTGGTTGCAGATTAAAAACTGGATCAGCAGTCACTACTATTTCCCTATGAACCCCGATATCTTCAAGCAACCTCAATGATGGTTTATCTCTGACAGTAATAATTGAAGCATAGTTGAGAACCTCTCTCACCAGCTTCTGCGATTCCGGATCATTCAAAGGACCTGCTCCAACCGCATAAAACATTATGGGGACCCCTTTTTCATAGGCAATCTGAGCTTCTCTCAAATAGATCTTTGCATCAAAATCATACAGAATACCCCCTCCTCCTACAATCAGTACATCCAGATCCTTAACTACCAGCTCGGATTCCCTTCGACTTAATGTCCTGACTGGCACACTCTTTTCAATATTATGCCTTTTATATGTATCTGCCGGATCACGGCTGAATACGATAATCTCTGCCTTAATTGAGCATCGAATCTGCGCTATAATAGACTGGAGTATCGCCTCATCCCCCATGTTCATCCCACCATAAGAGCCAGTTATACCGATTTTGACCGGTTTATCGTTTTCAATCATAATTTATACTCCCTGCTCTCCATTTATACTTTTACTGAACCAATATTAAAAGACGACACTTATATTGAAGAACAAGTATTAAACATCAATTATTGTACCAGCGGGAAAATTGGAACTTTAAAACCATTAAAAGCATTTTTTTACTTTCAGGCCAGACATTTTTTGTAAATTTCATAATAGTCTCAAAGCAATTTATTCAGAAGCAAAATCTCATTTTAAATTTCTTTGACATCATTTATACTAATACAATTGACATTTTAAGTCCTTAAAAATGCAGCATTACTGAGTTTCAGCAGTTCCTTCGATATACCATTCTCCTTGACGTCCTCCGCATTTCCAGTTCCCTGCCAGGACAACTGTTTTATCATGTTTCCAAAATTCAAAATCCACTCTGTTATCATCATCTGTTCCCATAGTACCTGAATACAGTACACCATCTGAGGAAGCAAGGTGGTACTTTTCCTCATCCCCGTCACTATACCTGACTCTCATTCTTGCTTCATGATCACCCAGATACAACTCCGGAATATTACAATAGAAACGTCTCCCATTAAAAGTTGTGTAAAAGGATTTATTAACATCCACCCACCCATTATACCGATATGGTGCATCCATTTTTTACGCTCCTTTCAAAACAACGGAAATACGGATCAACTAATCTTCTTTTGCCTGTTGTTCAAAACTGTTCCTTTTTTTCTTCAGGTGAAGATACCTTTGGGGTGGTATCTTTTCCCATAAGAAGAAATGCCATGAAATTTTCCTCAAAGGTTCTGATGGGCCCCCTCATTCCTGCATGACGTCTTGACAAAGCCCGTTTTCTTCTATGATTAAAAAAGCGATACAGCTCGAGTGGATCCCCGGATGAATCAAAAAAGAAAAGCTTGTCGTTTCCAATTATTTTTTGTACTTCATCTCTATCGATGCAGCATTTCCCGGAACTTACCATTGCTTTTTTTATGTTACACAATTCTTCAAAATTGAGTCCGAAAAGGAATTCTTCCAATGCATATGCCTCATCCGGGATATCTGCGGAATGCATGATCTATTTCAGACAGACATCATCCGCTTGTTTACACAAGGATATATATTCATGAGTCCCCATAAGAGTGCCGAAAATCGGAACAGAAGTTTGCCGTATCAGCCACATTTTTTTCAGTTCCGGATTAAACGATATCGAATCATGCGAAATACGTCCTTCCCATATCTCTGCCAGAGCTTTTGCCGCAACCGGTTTGACAGCCTTGAACACGGTATCGCTTAGCAGATCCAACAGAACATCTTCTGTCATTATGGAGAGCATTCTGTTCATAACAAATGACAATGGATCTTTCCCGCTAAAAATATTAAGGTCATCAGGCAACAACACGGAAATTCGTTTCAACATATAAAAGATGTTTATTTTGCCTATTTCGTAGCTTCTGCCCAAAATCGCTTTAGTAGGTAATACAAAAACATCCTCTTCCCTGTATCTGTCACTTAATGCTGTAACAAGTGTCTCAAGATTTCTTTCTGTACCTCCCAGACGGTTTGAATTCAGTATTGAAGGATACAGGGAAAGAGCGATAGCCTGGTACTCAAGGGCGGTCAGGTTATCACTCAACATCTTTTGCAAATTATTCATTCCCAATTCCGCAAGTTTTTCACTTGCTGTTTTCAGTAACGATATTTCCTCCTGAGTCCACATCTCTTTTTTTATCATTCTGATATCCTTCCTTGATTTTTAATGCCACGGCAGCAGATCTGGAAAATCCGTTCTATAATCAGAAATCAGCTTTTCAATGTAGCATGAATACATATTTCACCCTCATGAATACCTTTTTTCCAATTACCATATAAAAGAACGTTCAAACCATTCAAGAAGCATTTGAGATGAAACGAATAGGGAGTAACACTCGTATTGTCATTAAAGCAATAGTTAAATCCATCATTGGATATTAGTTTACATTTAATTTCAGGATAATTTGCAGTCCTGATATTAAGCTCCAATGATTTCTTAGTGAACTGGGAAACATCAGCATTAATATATTGCCGCAAACCATCACTGGTCAACCACAAGGCTTTTGTCGTCTGAAATGAGTACATCCTGCTCAGTCCTTCTTACTTTCATTAAAGAAATTATTTTTTCAGGCCAGACGTGCAATTACCATGCCAGAAGCGAAGGTGAGACTTTGTGGCTGAAATTGCTCAAAGAGAACAATCTCACATGCGCAGATATAAACAATTGTTAAAAAAGGAGTGATTTTGTTAAACTTTGTTGACATGCATATATGGAAGCGACCTATTCAATCGATCTTTTTTTCGCCTGGTACTTCAGACGCCTGCTAAGTGCCTGCGGTGAGATACCCAGTAGTCTGGCAGCTGCATTCTGATTGCCATTAGATCGGGTTAGAGCCTCATTTATCAATGCCTGCACGGCTTCTTGAATAGTAGGTAAATCCGAGCCAAAATACAGATTTTTACTGCCGGAATCGGAGACATCTTCCTGTTGAACGAAAGCATCATCACTGATTCCAAGCCTCTCTTTTATCAATTGAACCGAAAACTGTCCGGATTCCTGCAGACTTACAACATCAAAAATCATTGCTCTCAACTCCCTGACATTTCCAGGAAAGCTATAATTTCTGAATAAACTTAATACTTCTCTGGGAATCAGCATTTTTTTCTTACCCAGTATTTTTGAGACCTCATCAAGGAAATGTTCCACCAGTAACGGAATATCACCTCTCCGCTCTCTGAGTGGAGGCAAAGCAATGTGATGAGTTCTTAATCTGTGAAACAGATCACTGCGGAATTCCGATGAGTTTTTCAACTGATCCACGGTCTTATTTGTAGCTACTATCAATCGTATATCTGCCAGTTTTGCCACATCTGATCCAAGTGGTAAATAATCGCGGTTTTGAAGAACTCTGAGCAGTTTTATCTGAGACTCTTTACGTATTTCACCGATTTCGTCAAGAAATAATGTTCCACCTGCAGCTCGCTCGATAAGTCCCGGCCGGGAAGAATCTGCCCCGGTGAAAGCACCTTTTACATGTCCAAATAATGTATCTGAAAAGGCATTCTCATCTATCCCCCCGACATTGACCGGAACAAATGGACCTTTCCTGCCGCTAAGATCATGAATAGCCTGAGCAAACAGTTCCTTACCGACACCAGTTTCACCGGTGATCAGAACTGGAAAAGGTGTCGTTGCTATTGCCTCAGCATACAGGAATAAAGATCGCATCCGGTCGTCTTCTGTCACAATTTTGCTGAACACATCAGGTCTTTTGAGCTCGTTTCCCAGCAGGTACCCTTTAAGTGCCTCATTCTCTCCACGAAGTTCTCTGTTAGAAATTGCATTTCTGAGGATAGCAAGCATTTTGTCAGTATCAAAAGGCTTTACCAGATAATCCAATGCACCTTTTTTCATGCATTCAACCGCTATCTCAGCTTTATCGACAGCAGTAACCATTACTACCGGAGTTTCGGGACACAACTCCATAATTTCATCCAGCAATTGAGGACCATATATATCCGGGAGATTAACATCCAATACAATCACCGAGAAAGACATGCCTGAAATGTGCTCTTTGGCTTTCTTTCCAGTCATGCATGTGGTAACGTTGGTAATCCCGTTTGCTTTTAAGGACAAGCTGATAGAATAGAGAAACTGTTCTTCATCATCGATTATAAGAACTGGTCTGGAAGGAAATTTATTTCGCATTATTCACTGCAATCCTTTGCATCAGCAGAGGGTAAAATAAACTCTACTGTGGTACCTTCATTTAAAACCGAATGTATCAGAATCTTACCGCCATGTTTGATGGCGATATCATTTGAAATCGATAATCCCAATCCGGTGCTGTATTTGTCCTTTTTAGTCGTAAAGAATGGATCCATCAGGTGCGGAATATCATTCTGATGAATACCTTTTCCTTCATCCTCAACGATTATTTTGACCAGACGATCTTTCTGGTCCAGTAAAGTTGATATTCTTACCATCTCTTTATTGGAGGTTAAAGCCTGACATGCATTAGTAATCAGATTTATTACAACCTGCTGTATCTGATTCGAATCGCCTTTTACGAACGGATCCTGAGAAGATAATAAAACGCAGAAATTTTCTGTACTGGAATCAATAAAGTTCCTTGAAAATGCGATAGCTTTGGTTACAGCATCATTAATCTTGAAAATATCATCTGTAACTGATCGGCCCCTGGCAATAAAACTTCGAAGATTGGAGCTGATTTTGTGTATCCGTTCGCTTCCCTCTGCTATTCCATCCAGAAGCCTGGCAACTTCCTCTCTGGCTTCAGTGAAGTGCAAACCGGCTACCGAGAAATCACCATTTTCCTTATAGTACATATCAAGAACCGGCAGTACATCCTTCCAGATTTTAGCAAGCATTTTTGTATTGAGCGATATAAAATTGTTAGGGTTTCCAATTTCATGCATTATTTCGGAACTCAGAACACCGATTGATAACAGTTTATCAGCATGCAGCAGTCGTTCACGATTGCGATAAAGCTCGGCTTCATTGCGTTTCTGCTCAATCAGACGTTCGATTTCTTTTGAAGCAACCTTTAGAAGCTCCTGCTCTTCGCACAATAGAACCATTTCCTCCTTAATGGAGTCGTTATGATAGTAACCTACTTCCAATACACCTGTTTCCTGACCAATTTTCAGCTCTGTTGAAAACAAACTGGAAGATCTGGTAAAATTAGGAGTATAAACGTCAAACTCTCCTATTACAATTCTAGCATAGGAATACTCCGGCCATCTGAGCGAAGATGTCAGAGCGTTTACTACATGCTGTAAAACCCCTTCCAAAGTCATTTCTTTATTGTGAGGAAAGCTAAGGATTTTATAGAGGCAATTCAGTTCCTTAACCCTCTCCTGAAGGTTATGCAACAGGCGCTGCTGTTCGTTCTGAGCGTTTACCCGTTCTGAAATATCAACAAAAGAGAACATTTGCAGCAATGGCATCGAATCTGCATCAACCAGCATAGTGGCAAATACCTGAGTCGGAAACGCACTACCATCTTTACGATATGCTAAAAGCTCCCCTATCCAGCCTCCTTTATCGTAAATTTTGCGCCTGACCTGCCTATTCATGCGTTTTGTCTGCCAGAATATGGAGGCACTCTTCCCGATAACTTCATCACTGCTGGCATATCCCCAGATACTCAGGAAAGCGCTATTGACATAGATCAGACTTTCCATTTCACAATCAACAAAGGCGATCGGAGAAATTGAAGAGGATAAAGCGGCTTCTGCTATGGAAGATGTCTCAAAGAAAGAGGCAGGTGTGGCAGATGGCAACCGGTTTACTTTTTCAGATCTGATCTTTTTCATTTTGAACGCTTCACATGATTTTCATTTTTCTGATGAGTAAACGCATACAGTTCGATTGCATAGTTTTTTACCTGTATTCTCATGGTTATCTGAGGCTCTGCCTTTCGCGCTGAATACATAATTTCATCAGCATAATTTTCATTCAACACATCAATCCGAAAAAAGGACTGCATTGCTGATGAAGCTGCTTTGCGATTATAACAATCAACCAGCTCTGCAGAGTAATCTGCCTGCTTCAAATGTGATCTTTCCCCAGGTTGATCCCTGGTTGCCACAATAAGGTATCCTTCAACAGCACCAGATACTTTGAATGTCAGATTCATGAAATTGTTAATGTGTTCTTCATCTGAACTCTTTCCATGAGTACTTATGAAAGATTCGAGTATCCCAAGAAAAGTAGCAATGAAATTACTGACCTCTTTTACCAGTTGTTTGTCAATCATCAGAAATCAATATCCTTCAATATCATTTACTGGCACAAACTGCCGACCAATATCTTAGGTAATCAAAATAGTATTCGACCTCTATGCTCATATATTGCACATGTATTGAACCAATCAAAATTTGTTTATTAAGAGGACTCCTTTGATATTTTATCCGAAGGTTGCCTAACTGCAGCAATCCTGAGGCTTCTTGTTCCACCGGGAACCTTCCACATTATCTCATCTCCTTGCCTGTAGCCGATTATGGCAGTTCCAATGGGTGCCAGAATCGATAATTTATTACTGTCTGCATCTGCCTCCCAAGGATACACCAGTACATATCTGGAAGACTCTTTGTCTTCGATATCATAGATTTCTACCTCAGAATACATGGTCACCACATCTTGAGGAAGTTCCATACGACCTACTATCTGAGCCTTTCCGATTTCTTCGATCAATGTTTTGCAGTACTGGTGGTTTCCATAGGTCCTGCAAAGCTGCAATAACCGGGACACATCAGTATCAAGAAGCACTAACTTTTTCTCTGTGGTTTTCTTTTCCATAAAAATTCCTCCAATCTCGAAAAAATTAAAGATGGAGATAAAAGCAATAAATGTGCCAGTAGATAATGCGCTATAATTCAATAAGTTATAACTACAGGACATCAAACAGTCAACAAATGTTTATTTAATAGTCTCTATTTCATAAACATCTAGCCAAAAACTTCTGTTACCGAAATAGGCATTTTTTTATTTACGGGCAACCTGAATTGAAGCCAATACGAGGGAATACCTGAAATTTTGCCCCAAATTATCCATACCTGTTCTGCCTAATAAAATTTGGGGTTATTGCACCATAAAAGCTCGTCATTAAAAAGCAAATGTTAGAATAATGTTAGGACTGAGTAATAAATAGGTTTAAAATTTGCTCTTCTGATGTCAAAAAAAGCTTCATAACTGCAGTAATTATTAAGATTTTGTTATCCGTGATTTCTTTTTCTTTCAGAATATCTTCCGTTATTATTTTTTCATCCTGAAATCTTTATCGAAAAACTCAAGCCTGTTTTTACAGGAAGGAAACTGGCTGATATGCTGATCTACAGGCAGGAAACACTTCAACGGGATATCGATCGAATTAAAGAGCATGTTTTTAAAATGTCTCAACAGGCTCAGAGAGCACTCCATGATTGCATTAAAGCATACCTCGAAAATAATCGGCAATTAGCCTATGCGATAATTCTTCGTGATCAACACATAGACGAAAAAGAAAAGGAGATTGACAGACTCTGCCTGGAATTTCTGGTACGACAACAGCCGGTTGCAGGACCGCTGCGATTTGCATACAGCACTATACGGATAAATCTGGAGATAGAACGGGTAGGAGACTACGCTGAAAGCATAGCCAGGCAGATATTAAAATTGCATAATTCTCCCAACTACCAGCTTAAGGATCAGATTACTGAGCTTGCAAATCTTTCCATAAACATGTTCCATGATGCTATCCAGGCATTTATCATGCAGGATATTGAGCAGGCCTGCAAAGCTAAAGAAGTCGAAATCACAGTCGATGCGCTCAGAACAGAGCTAAACAATCAGCTGATAAAAATGCTAAAAGACAATGTTTGCAGCTTTGATTCAGCCGCTCCCTTAATGACTATAATTAGCAAATTTGAACGGGTATCTGATCAGGCTAAAAACATCTGTAACGAAACTCTATACATGTGCACTGGTGAAATGACCAAGCATCCTGGCGCCGAAGCGTTCAGAATATTGTTTATAGATGACAACAACTCCTGTCAGAGTCAGATAGCTGAAGCGATTGCGCTCTCCTTTAAAGAAAAAAAGTTCATTTTCAGCAGTGCAGGGATAGAACCAAAACCTATAGACCGGTCAACAATAGAATTCATGAAAACCAAAGGTATCGATTTATCGCGTATTGCCCCAAAGGGGATCCATCAGATACCTAATCTTGATCATTACCAGGTCATAATCGCCTTGACCCCAAACGCTTACCAGGCGCTTCCCAAACCTCCCAGTAAAGTGGTATTCCTTGAATGGCCGGTAGAGTCAATAAGCGAAAATGCTCAAGCTAATGAAGAGATCTACAACTTTTTAAAATCACAGATCAGTGATTTGATAAATGCGATTATCATCGACGACCCCATATCAGAAAGGCAGCCGTAATGATCCGGAACGTTTTGACCATTTCGACACTGCTTTTTATCCTTGGCTGCAGAAATAGCGGTAATAAGCAGAAGAATGAAATTACCACTATACAGATGAAGGGTTCTGATACCATGGTCAATGTTGCTCAAGCCTGGGCTGAAGAGTATAAAAATGTGGATCCATCCGTGGAGATCGAAGTCTCAGGTGGTGGTTCAGGAGTGGGTATATCGGCTCTGAGCAAAGGGACTATCCAAATCGCTACTGCAAGCCGCAATATGAAACAGCATGAGATTCAACTTGTCAAACAAAACACCGGTAAAGATCCAGTTGAATTTGTACTAGGTTTCGATGCGCTGGCGATCTTTGTTCATAAGGACAACCCGATAAATCAGATCTCTTTAGACCAGTTGGCCCAAATATATGCTGAAAACGGGAGCATTACCAGGTGGTCACAACTGGGCATAACTATTCCGGGCGAAAAAAATGACAAGATTGTAAGAATCAGTCGTCAATCCAGTTCCGGTACTTATGATTTTTTCAGAGAAGTGGTTCTGCACAATCAGGATTTCAAGCTTGGTTCCCTTGACATGAATGGATCAAAAGAGGTGGTCGAACTGGTAGGGCGCACAAAGACTGCTATCGGTTATAGCGGAATGGGCTATGCTTCAAAAGAAGTAAAAATGCTCAATATTTCTGTCGGAGAAAATAAACCACCTATAGCCCCGACCATTGAAAATGCGCAAAACAGAAGCTATCCTCTGGCCCGTTCTCTTCTGATTTACACCCTTGGCCACCCGGAAGGTGCAGTTAAAAAGTACATTGATTGGATTATGTCCATAGCAGGACAGCAGATTTTGACAACCAGCGGTTATGTTCCTTTACTGCTTTCTAACACACACCAGTAACTCATATTTCGGAGCTTATGCAGACAAATATCGAATTGGAAGCAACAGCCAGAGCCGCAAGTCCAGCAAAACTGCGACTTAAGCCACAGCGCAAAAAATGGGCAGTCCTTTTAGAAAAATTCTTCGAATCTGTCATCCGTCTTTGTGGCATCAGTGCAATAATATTCGTACTTGCCATCTTCTTTTTTGTATTCAGGGAAGCAGTTCCGGTACTATTCAGTGAAAATTTCAGTATCACTGAATTCCTTGGCAGCACAAAATGGTATCCTACTTCTGTCGTAAACATCAGGTATGGAACCTTTGCTCTCATCGCTGGAAGTTTCTCGGTTACTCTGCTGGCTATGATCATAGCAGTACCATTCGGGCTGGGAGCAGCAATTTACATTTCTGAATTCTGTAATTCACGGATTAAGGAAACCCTGAAAATCGTTATTGAATTGCTGGCTGCAATTCCCAGTGTTGTATGGGGTTTTATTGGCCTGACCGTGATGAGCAGGATTATAGTTTCCTATACTGGAGCACCTGTTGGTGTCAATCTTCTTAACGGAGGAATAATATTGGCACTCATGAGTGTACCTATAATCGTTTCAATCAGTGAAGATGCCCTGAAGGCAGTACCGGATTCTTACCGGGAAGCAGCACTCTCCATGGGAGCCACCAAATGGCAGATAACCTACCGGGTACTGCTTCCCGCAGCCAGAAATGGTTTACTCGCTGCGGTCCTGCTGGGGATAGGCCGTGCAGTTGGTGAAACGATGGCAGTGCTGATGGCTACCGGTCACGCTGTACAAATACCGCATGGATTGCTGGATTCAATAAGAACCCTTACAGCTAACATCGCTGCAGAGCTTGGCGAAGCCCCATCCGGATCAGAACATTACCAGGTACTTTTCTTTACAGGCATACTTCTCTTCTGTATAACATTCACTGTCAATTTGTCTGCGGATTTAATAATCCGTGGTTTCCGCAGGAAATGATATGACAAAAGCTGCACAGAATGCCGTCAGATTTTCCAGAAGCTCCTATACATATCGTAAAGAACTGGCTCAATCTGTCGCAAAATGGATATTTTTCTGCATGGCTATAGCCATGATTATTCCTCTTCTGTTGATCATTATGCATCTGCTAGTAAAAGCTGCACCATCGCTAAGCTGGGAATTTCTGCTGGAAGTGCCAAAAAATGGAATGCGTGAGGGAGGTATATGGCCGGCTTTCGTGGGAACTCTTTACCTGGTATTGATCTCTCTGACCATTTCCACTCCCATTGGAGTACTTGCTGCCATTTATCTAAATGAATATGCAAAAGACAACTGGTTCAACAGAATTATCAATCTTGCAGTAATCAATCTTGCTGGAGTCCCAAGCATTGTTCATGCTCTCTTTGGTCTGGGGGCCTTTGTTTATGCAGCACATCTGGGATATTCTGTTCTTGCCGCTTCTCTGACCCTTTCCATAATGACTTTACCAGTGATTATCGCATCAACCCGTGAAGCTTTATCATCAGTACCGATGACATTTCGGGAAGCCTGCTGGAATGTGGGCGCAACCAGGTGGCAAACCATAAAAGCCGTGGTTCTTCCAAATTCCATAAGCGGTATATTGACCGGTATCATTCTCCAGGTAAGCCGGGCTGCTGGTGAAACAGCTCCGGTAATGTTTACAGGTGCCGTTTTTTACAAAGCAGTACAGCGCGGTGACCTCTTTCCCTATAATCTGAATGAACAGTGCATGGCTCTTTCAATGCACCTTTATACGGTCACCACCCAGGTTCCAAATGTAAAAGAATCCATTCCATACGCAACTGCAGTGATGCTTTTAGGCTCCGTTCTTCTGGTTAACGCAAGTGCTATCGGACTGAGGGTGTGGCTGAGAAACAGAAAAAAATGGTGATTTCGTGAATGCAAAAATAAAAACTGTTGAAGTTGAGGAGCTAAGGCTCAGCTATAATAACCGTGAAGTTTTACACGGTATCTCTTTTACTGTCTATAAAAACGATATCCTTGCTGTTATCGGGCCTGCACAATCCGGTAAAACATCTCTGCTTCGATGCCTTAACCGCACCATCGATTTTGTCCGGGGCGCTTCTTTTCAGGGAAAAATCATGATTGATGGAGAAGATATACGCAAAACCAAAGATGTCTTCTCCCTGCGTCGCAAAATCGGTATGGTAGCACCGCTACCAGTCGGCTTACCTCTCAGCATTTATGATAACGTGGCATTCGCGCCACGCTGTGCAGGATTAACCAATAAGAGTGATCTTGATGAGATCGTTCAGAGATGCCTGCAACAGGCTGCACTTTGGGATGAAGTTAAAGATCGGCTTCATAGCCTGGGAACAGCCCTTTCCGGTGGTCAGCAGCAACGGCTGACTATAGCCAGAGCACTCTCGCATCAACCAGAAATTCTGTGCCTTGATGAGTTTTCCATTGCTATTGACCCGGTTACTACGATGCGCATTGAAGATGTTCTAAAGGAACTGCAAAAGGAGATTACTATAATTCTGGTTACCAATCTTACCCATCAGGCCAGGCGACTGGCAAACCGCACAATGTTTCTCTGGAAAGGCAAAATTGTAGAAATTGACGACACAGAAGTAATCTTCTCCGATAATCCTGCCAAAAGAGAAACTTATGAATACATAAATGGAATTTTTGGATAACAGAAGGGCTGAGATAAACTCATGAATGAATATCCTCAAAATGCCATATCGACCAGAAATCTCAATCTCTGGTATGGAAAGTTCCATGCCCTGAAAGGTATCAATATCCAGATCAAGAAAGGATTGATTACCTCACTTATCGGACCCAGCGGTTGTGGCAAAACGACTCTTCTGAGATGTTTCAACAGAATCAATGAGCGTTTCAATTATGTTCGTACCGAAGGAGAGATCAATATCCTGGGAAAGAACATCTACGACAGTGATGTATCGTTAATTGAGCTACGAAAATCTGTTGGTATGGTTTTCCAGCGGCCTAATCCCCTACCAATTTCTGTATATGAAAATATTGTATTTGGTCTCAGAACTCACATCCCTCCCTCAAGGTTAAAAAAAAAGCAACTGGATGAAACTGTGGAGAAAACCCTGACTGAAGTAGGCCTTTGGAAAGACCTCAAAGACCACCTAAAAACCAAAGCCACAAATCTTCAACTGGAACAGCAGCAAAAGCTCTGCATAGCCAGGGTACTACCTCTGAAACCGGAAATCATTCTTATGGACGAGCCATGCTCAGCCTTAGATGTTGAAGGAACCAGAGCGATTGAAGAACTGATGTTTGATCTGCGGGGAAAATATTCAATCATTATTGTTACTCACAGCATGGCTCAGGCACGTCGAAGTAGTGATGAATGTATCTTCATGTTTTTAGGAGAAGTATTAGAGCATAGCCGAACAGAAGATCTCTTTCTTAACCCTAAAAATCCTAAAACAACTGAGTACATCGAAGGACGGTACGGCTGAGAGATTCATTTCCTCTTTCAGGATTAGGCACCTATATTTACAAAGGGCGATCCGGTTTGACAACAGATCTTCCAAAGGCATCAGATATTGAAGATCTCTTTTTCATTTAAGCCATAAGATAGAAGTGACTCCTCTGGGATAATATCTGCTGCCACATACTTTTCCGGCTTTCATCTGATCACTCCAGGCAAAGTAGCTGTTGTCACGATCTGTAAGCCAGGACAGATGAGCACAATCCGCAGCACTGTCTCTCTCCAGATGAAGTATCTTTTCAGCAACAAACTGACAAAGATAAATTTTACTGAGCCAGGAGTTTTCACTGGTAGAAGATAATCGCCACCCATTATCTTCAAACAGACAGATTCCCTTCCTTAAGATAGTTTTACAATGAGCTTTTAAAGCGTGAATCAACCTGCCATAAAGTCCATTTTCGTCAAGCAATTCTGGTTTGCAGAACCAAGGAAACACCAGCCCTTCAATTGTAGAAATCAGTACCGATTGATTATCTTTCTCCAGTACGGCAGGTATTGTTCCATCCGCTTTCTGAAACGCACAGATGGTATTGGCACAGAGCATAGCCTGCCCTGAAGCTTGTGCGGCCAGATCACTTCTCCCCAATCGGGCGAAAAGGACTTCAAAAATTGTATATGCAGCCCAGCATTTTACCGCAAGATAACTGTTGCGCCTGGCAATACCTGTGAATTCATCAACATTATCATATGTATTAATTTCTGAACCATTCATGACACAACTGCTGTCAAGATCCATGATTCCATCCCGTTTCTCCGGATCGAAGTGATCACGGTTTATCATGCTTGAAAAACAGAATCGAATGACATCCTGTCTGCTGATTAACCAGTCATAATCACCAGTTCCACAGACATACACTCCTGCACAAAGGATCCAGTTAACCAGCTCTTCCTGAGTCATAAAAGAAAAGCAGCCTTTCAGGTTTGGAAGCTCATAAGCGGAACGGCCCTGAGGAGAGAAACAGTTTCCAACACCCATATCGTGAGTAAAACTGATTCCACCGGGGTACTCTTTTGGGTTCCCAGGGACCTTTACGGTATCCTGATAGCTGTACTTTTCACAGTAAAAATCCAGCACATTCTTAACAGTCCAGGGATTGAACTTCATTTCATAAAAAAGATGATCTACCGTCAAATCGATTGTATTGATCATGCGGTACTCACCTTCATTGACTACCCAGAGCAGTTTACCATTCATCGACAGAAGCTGTGTATTTCCATAATAGCTTCTGATAGCGTGTGCCATCATGAATTTGCGTTCCGAAGATAAAGATGTACCCTCAATAATAGAATTCGCCTTCAATGCCATATCACGGTATTCATTAAAATGTTTTAACCCGAAGGCAGCGACTTCTTCGATTGAATGGAAATATCTGGAATAAAGATATTCTGCCTCAAAACCTTTGGTGACAACTCCTCCCTGGAAAAAACAGATGACTATTTTCCAGGTTGATATGGTTCCTGCAGGAGCATTCATGAGAAGGGCCCCGATTGTACCAAGCCCGGACCTGAGGCTTTCCTTGCTTTTACAGAAAGCTATATCCTCGATAGAAAAAGCCAACCCGCTGAGTACATTATTGTCAGCACAGCAGATTGCGGTCAGACCACCCTGTCCTACTCCGCAAATTCTGTTTTCCCTATCGTTTCTTAGAATATGCCGCATTGAAGAGTATGGATCACTGCCCTGATATCCAAAAAGGGCTTTTCTCTCGGTAGTTCCCATTCTATTATCAATAGTTATTTCTGCAAACACTGCCGGTATCAGAGTCTTTTGAAGGATCTGGTCTGATGAAGACAAAGGATCAGGAATTGAGCTTACAGGTGAATAGATAGCAAAAGTTAATTCACCGGCGGTCCAGATATCACTGCAAAGCCGGAAATCTCTTCTGATCAATGCTTCATCGAACGGTTTAATCTTTCTTTTTGAAGGATGTGAATTTTCGGTGCTATCGAAATTTTGTTTCTGGTTTACGGCCTCACCATAAAAGGGGAGCATTTCGAAGTCTTCCCCGTCGATTTGTTGTAACCCGATATAGATGTTCTGGTTTGCCGGACCAGCTAACTGCAGCCCCAGTCCGCCGGAAGCCCCCTGATAACCCAGAGTGAACGAGGCCCATGCACCTATAGGAGAGTGATGAGCATTAAAAAACAGTCTTTCATGCATAATATCTTATCCGTTTAAGTTTTCTGCAGAGTCAGATAAATTTAACTTAGATATATACATCAGGAAGAGTTAAAAAAGTAGCTGAATTTTGATTCTTTTTATTCAGGTAATTCGCTGAACAGCTTTACTGACAATCCCACTTGCAGCATATACTATGCCTTCTTTCTGACCGTATTTCTTATAGGATATAGAAAGGAGGTCTTTATGACTAGAGATCAATTGAACAGAGCTACAAAGGAACAGTTGGAAGCCATCAATGGAATAGGCCATGCAACTGCTGAAAAGATAGTTAATTATCGGGAAGAACACGGGAAATATGGTAGTTTCGAAGAACTGAAGAAGGTAGATGGAATAAAAGAAGCTATAATACACAGACTTCAGGAAGAAGAGTTCTGAATACCGGTTGAAAAAAAATACCAATAACTATCCGGAAGCCATTCTGCAGAAAAGCTGCGGAATGGTTTTTTCCATTTATTTTAATTTATGAGGATTTTGAGGTGTAAATTGGGAATTTAGGGCCTCTGAAAGTTCCCCAGAGGTGAATTTTAGATTGTAAACTTTTCACCTCCAGGGGAGCTTGGGAAACCACCTCAGTTTTCCACCAAATTTTTTGTTGCCAAAAATCTTTAATTTCCCCCATACCTTAAGCGGCATATCTTTTGCAGTCTTCTAATTCTAATTCCAAAAGGAGGGAGTAACCAATGTTTTGGATAATATTTATAGTTATTATCCTCATCACCCTGATATTGCTGTTTTTTCTAAGGGGAAGGGAAATCAGTTCAAGTAAACCAGGAAAGGTAATTTACTATATAGTAATAGCCCTGTTAATTGTGCTTTTAATTACCAGTATAGTAGCCTGGTACACTGCCACAATAGACCCCAAAAAGCTGAAAAAGCCTCCAGTCAGCAGTCTTTATCAACCCAAACATGTAGTTACCTGAACCATCCGAATCAGAAGTTATTTTCTTTCTGACTCTTTTTTATTTCCGACCAAAGAAATAAAACGTGAATTAACTTCAGGCCAGTTCACCACATTCCAGAACGCATCGATGTAACTCCCTCGCTGGTTCTGGTATTTTAAGTAATAGGCATGCTCCCAAACATCAAGACCTAATATGGGGGTACCCCGCTTTTCAGAAACATCCATCAGAGGGTTATCCTGATTAGGGGTAGAGCTGATAAAAAGCGAACCATTATCATCAACACAAAGCCAGGCCCACCCACTGCCAAATCGTGAAAGAGCAACGGTCTTGAACTCCTCCCTGAACTTATCAAAGGAACCGAAAGTCAAGTTAATCTTCTCTGCCAACTGTCCCACAGGAGTACCTCCCCCCTGAGGACTCATCACTTTCCAAAACAGAGTATGATTGTAATGGCCGCCTGCATTATTTCGGACTGAAGTAGCAAGTGTGCTGGCTTTGGAAAAAAGATAAGGTAATGTTTTGGTTTTCAATGAAGAATCCTGCATGGCCTTAAGCAGATTGTCGTAGTACCCGCGATGATGTCGGGTGTAATGAATTTCCATCGTCTTGGCATCAATATAGGGTTCAAGAGCATTAAATGCATAAGGCAAGGAATCAAACTGCAGAGCAGGAGATTTTTCTTGGGCAATTGTAGCAAAGGGGAGAAATATGCCGATCATCAATAATGCAATTGCTTCCATATGTGCCACCTTTCTAAATAGTTTCCAGTTAAACTCCAGAGTTAATTTCTTTTTCAATTAATAACTCTGGGGTACTTGGGTCCTCCATCACACCTGCTGCGGTTTTCAGATTAATGACTCTTTTAATTGGAATATAATAGTTATACTCCCCGGAGCACATGATTTCAATTGACTCTGTTGCAAAAGGATGGGTGAAGCACAGATGACCATGTATGATTAAAGGCGTCAACTGTGCAGCGAAATATTATGAGAACTACTTTCCGATGAAACGAAACATTTCAGGCAAACGGCGGACATCATGAAATGTAACGAAAAGAAAGAGCAGAAGAAAAAAGGCAATAGCAACTTTGTTAGCAATGACCTGCGCTTTAACCGAAACCGGTTTTCTCCTCACTGCTTCAATCAGAAGAAAGAGCAACTGCCCCCCATCGGTGATCACCAGTGGAAGCAGGTTAAGAACGGCAAGCTGTATTCCGATTAATGCCATAAGCTGAAGAATTGGTGAGATACCTTGTAAAGCCATGAAACCAGAGGCCGGAATAATGCCCAAAGGACCAGAGAGCTGTGATGCAGGAACTTCACGGGCGAACATTTTCCCGATTACATCAAAAATCATGGTGGTATATTCCCAGGTTCTATCCAGTCCCTTTTCCATTGCAGCCATCGGAGGATAGCTTACATTCCTCTTTTTGCCTTCGTCAACCCGTATACCAATTAGATTTCTCTTTGTCTGCTCATTGTATTCGGGTTTAATGTCTACTTCCAGATTGGAACCATTTCTGGCGATAGAAATCTTCAGGGCCTCTTCCCCTTTATAAGAACCAATAATCTGAGACAATTGAAACCAGGAATGGATCTTAGCCCCGTTAATAGTTAGAATAGTGTCCCCTGCCTTTAAGCCAGCCTTCTCCGCAGGCGAATTTTTATTGACATCAGCAACTACTGCCGGTAAGGGTGGAAGCATGCCGCCGGTTAATTCCTGAGGAAAAGCATCACCATTTTTCTTCAGGCTCATTTCCAGCTTCTTCTGTTGACCATCACGAGATATTACGATTTTGTAATTTTGCTGCTGAAGTGCAAATGCGGCATCAACATCGTCCCAGTTCTTAATCTGCCGGTTATTTATGGAGATAAGGCTGTCTCCAGCCAACAGACCGGCATCACTTGCTGCAGATGTATCCGCGACAGCTCCAACTATGGGTCGATCATAATAGATTGGCTGTTGTACACCATACATGAACATCACCCAAAGCATCAGCATACCAGTGATATAGTTGGCCATTGGCCCTGCAACAGCTACTATTGCCCGCTGCCAGATCGGTCTTGAAGTAAACTCATCCGGGGCACCTGCTCTTTCTTCATCCGGATTTTCTCCGGCCATTTTTACATAACCGCCAAATGGAATTGAACTTATGCGGTATTCAGTTCCTTTGAAACTTTTTTTAATAATCGGGTTTCCAAAACCGATCGAAAACGCCAACACCCTTATTCCACACCATTTGGCGGCTAAAAAGTGTCCTAATTCATGAATAAAAACCAGAAAACCTAAAACCAGCAAACCGAGAATAATTGATAATATTGAGGTCACAATTTACCTTTAATTTGTTAGTATGTTTTTGAAAATGTTATTCCTGGTAAGCCTATCTGCTTCCTCTATAATTTCCACAGAATCGGCAGGAGTATTTTTATGAGTACGCAATGCAAATGCCACTATTTCCGCTATTTCATTGAATTTTATTTTTCCTTCCAGAAATGCCTGAACAGCAACTTCATTTGAGGCATTAACCACCGCAGGTGCTGTTCCTCCCATCCTCCCAGCCTCCAGACACAATCTCAGACAAGGGAAACGGTCAAGATCCGGTTCTGAAAAGTCCAATCTGCCAATCTCAGGAAGCGATAACCGTTTTCCTCCTATAGAAAATCTTTGTGGAAAACTTAATGCATACTGAATCGGCAGCTCCATATCCGGAACCCCCAACTGAGCCAACATTGCCCCATCGTGAAATTCAACCAAAGAGTGAATAATCGACTGAGGGTGAATCCATACTTTAAGTTTTGAATAGGGAAGAGAGAATAGATGATGCGCCTCGATAACCTCAAAACCTTTATTCATCAGGGTAGCAGAATCGATAGTGATTTTTTTACCCATGGCCCATGTTGGATGATTCAGAGCCTGCGCAGGGGTGATAGAGGAAAACATGTCTTTTTCTAAATTTCTAAAAGGTCCTCCCGAGGCAGTAAGAATGATTGATTCGACAGTAGAACTTTCCGCCCCATTAAGACACTGCAATATTGCACTGTGTTCACTGTCAACAGGAAGCAGTTTCCCTTTTCCACAGGAAAGCAACTGACAGATGTAATCTCCTCCCATTACCAGGCTCTCCTTATTTGCCAGGGCCACCCGTCGGTTACACTGAAGTGCGGTAACTGTTGGCCTGAATCCCACAGATCCCACTAACGCATTGAGCACTATATCACATTCGGTCTGCCTGACCAGTTCTATAAGCCCTTCACTTCCATTATAGACCTGAATCCAGTCAAAATCTTTTTTCAGCTTCTCTGCATCCTGAGGATCAGCTATATAAACCGCCTCCGGTCTGAACTCGCTGATCTGTTTCTGTAATAACTTGAGATTTCTGCCGGCTGCCAATCCAGTAACGCTGAAATGCTCTCTATATCGGCGTATACAGTTTAATGCACTTGTACCAATCGATCCAGTAGAGCCCAGGAGAAGAATTTTTTGTGGGAAATGAGTCATAAGGAAAACTAACCGAAAATTCTATGAATAATCCAGGTAGAAAGCGAAATAACCGGTGCCGTAAAAAATACTGAGTCAAAACGATCTAGTATCCCTCCATGCCCGGGAATAATATCGGAAGCATCTTTTACCCGGAAATAACGCTTCATTAAAGAAACCAGAAGATCACCAATCTGTGCAAAAATGCCAATAAGCAACCCTAAAACCGGACCAAGCCACATTGGAAGAGTTCTATTGCCCAGAAAATACCATCCGATGCTGAAAGTAATGGTTGCAGCCGTTAGTCCCGCGATACTGCCTTCGATGGTCTTTTTAGGACTTATGGAACTAAAGTGCCTCTTTCCCCAGATAGATCCCACTATGTAAGCACCCGAATCGCACAGGAAAATGGATGTCAATACGATGACAATGCCCATCTGAGAAAGCATGGTATGATCGCTTATTTTCCTGAAAAGTGATTGAAATGGCTGCTGATAAAAATTAATCATAGAAATTCCGGCAATATACAGAAAAGCCATTCCACTAAAAAAAAGACTGGCCCTCATCCAGCGCCTCTGTATACTTTTTCTTCCCCAGATAAAAGCTTCAAAGGCCATTACCACCAGCAATATGTAAATACTAAGATTTAAGGGGAAGCTATCTCTGAGAAGAAATAAAGAGATTTGTGAAAAAAGCGCCAGATAACTTAACCAGAATCCATTTTTGTGGAAAACGATGCTGAGCATCCTGTTATATTCAAATGACGCCATCATTATCAGAAATATTATAGCGATATGGCCCGGATAGATTATAGCAATGGATGGAGGAAGAATAAGTAAATCAGAGTTGACTACCCACCACCCCAAGGGAACAGCCCAGAGAACAAAAAGAAGCCTTTTGCCCAGATTAGACAGAGGCATTATTCTTTTACCTTTCCAAATCTTCTGTCCCGTTTATTGTAGTCGGCGATAGCATCCAACAATGCAGCCTTGTCAAAATCCGGCCATAGTATATCAGTCATGTACAACTCGGCATACGCAGACTGCCACAAAAGAAAGTTGCTTATTCTTTTCTCACCACCTGTACGGATAATAAGTTCGGGATCAGGAATATCTTTGGTAAAAAGAAAATTTCTGAAAACTTCTTCATTCAAATTATCAATCAGAGAGGGATTTTTGCTGTACTGTAAAGCGAACTCTTTTACCGCATGCACTATTTCGGATCTTCCACCGTAGCTTATTGCCAGAACCAGTGTCAGACCACTGTTGCCACTGGTGCTCTCGATACCATTTAAAAGTTCCTGACGAGTTTTTGAAGGCAAGCGGCTTAGATCACCAATTGCCTTTAAACGAACATTATTGGCATTAAGTTCAGCAATCTCTTTTCTTGTCATCTCCACCAGGAGATCCATTAACATAGAAACTTCACCACTGGGACGTCCCCAGTTTTCTGCAGAGAATACATAGGTAGTCAGATATTGTACTCCTAATTCACCACAGGCTCTTACAATTTTTCTGGTCGCATCGGTCCCAGCCCTATGACCGGCACTACGTATCAAACCCCGCTTCTTTGCCCATCGACCATTTCCATCCATGATAATGCCAATATGACGAGGGATATTCATAATTTGAATTTCTCACCTGCTTCTTTAGGAGAAAACGAAGTTAACCTGATGATAATATTGATACTACAACTCTGCATGCGGTGCACTGTAGATCAAGTGCATAAATATATATAAAGCTATTGTGGAAAACATGAAAAAGGGACCATCCGAATAGATCCGAAGGTCCCTTAAAACTATAGAAGATGAGAGCCCAAGCTCACACCTCCATTATCTCCTTCTCTTTATTGACCAGAAGATCATCAATAGTCTTGATAAACTTGTCAGTAAGCTTCTGAATCTCATCAAGCCCTTTTTTCACCTCATCCTGAGTCAGATCCTTATCCTTTTCCGCTTTCTTTAATTTATCGTTGGAATCACGCCTGATATTGCGAATAGCAACTTTACTATCTTCTGCAATTTTTTTGCAGCTCTTAAAAAGTTCCCTTCGTCTTTCTTCAGAAAGCGGAGGAATAGGCAAGCGGATAAGATTACCGTCATTTTGAGGATTAAGCCCAAGATCAGAAACCCTGACAGCTTTCTCTATTGCAGAGATCATGTTCTTTTCCCATGGTTGAACAACTATCATTCTGGGATCGGGAACCGAAATGTTTGCTATCTGGTTAACCGGTACATAAGAACCATAATATTCAACTGTGATACCGTCTAAAAGCGCCGGTGTAGCCCTGCCCGCTCTGACCCGGCTGAGTTCCTTTTTCAGACTATCAATAGCTTTCTGCATTCGCTGGCTGGTTTCAGAATTAATAGAATCCAAAGCGCTCATGCCTCACCCTCCAGTTTTGACTATGGAACCTGTAACCTGGCCCTCAATACAACGGTACAGGTTACCCTTTTCCATCAGTTTGAAAATTATAATGGGAATGGAATTTTCCATACAGAAGGAAAATGCAGTGGAATCCATCACTTTTAAATCTCTGGAGAGAGCCTCTTTGTGTGTTATCTGTTCAAATCGGACAGCCTCCGGATTTTTTATAGGATCACTGTCATATATCCCGTCAACCTTTGTAGCTTTCAGGATAACCTCTGCTCCGATCTCTGCGCATCTGAGAGCTGCAGCTGTATCGGTAGTAAAATAAGGATTACCTGTGCCACCACCTATAATAACCACATGATTTTTTTCCAGATAGCTTACAGCCTTCTGCGGACTGAAAAGCTCTCCTGCCCCCTGAATATTCACCGCAGTTAAGACATGTGCCGGACATCCCCTTTTCTGCAGATACTGCATAAGTCCCAGAGAGTTAATCACTGTAGCCAACATCCCCATGGCATCAGCAGTCACCCGGGTAATTCCTTCTGCAGTTGCTCCCCGCAGAAAATTCCCTCCCCCGATAACAATCCCAATCTGCACACCGGCCTTATGAACCTCTACAATTTCATCTGCAATTTGCCCGGTAATCTGGGGATCAATCCCAAAACCTTTACTTCCGGCAAGAGCCTCACCAGAGAGCTTAAGAAGTATACGTTTATAAAGAGGTTTCATAAAAGCAATTATTCTTCTGCACCCAACTCAAGGCGTACAAATGACAGCACTTTTATTTTTGCACCGGTTTCCTTTTCAGTCTCCTGAATTCGGCTTTTAATATTGACATCTGGATTTCTGATAAAGGCCTGCTCAACAAGAGTAAACTCCTGGAAAAACTTCTCCAATTTACCATCCACGATTTTACCCCAGATCTTTTCGGGTTTTCCCGAGCTTTGGGCCTGTGTCTGGTAAATCTCTCTTTCTTTGGCAATTACTTCGGGATTTACACTTTCACGATCCACTGAAATTGGATTGGCTGCAGCCACCTGCATAGCCAGATCTTTACCAAGAGAAGCCATCGCTTCGCTATCAAGCGCCTTGTCAGCCTTAAGCTTTACTAACACACCGATTCTGCCGTTTCCGTGAAGATAGGAAAAAATCCGTTCCTCAGCGGGATTTACATCCATCTTCTTATATCTTCTGAATGTGATATTTTCTCCGATTTTACCAATCAGCTCAGTCAGACGATTCTCAACACTGATACCTCCCAAAAGAGGTGATGTGAGTTTTTTGGCGCTTTCGAGATCTGCCGGTTTGTTCTCCAAGAGTACAGTCCCCAGCTTGTCCACAAAAGCGATAAAATCCTCGTTTCGTGCCACAAAATCGGTCTCTGAATTTACCTCAAAAACAATGGATACAGAACTGTCTGAAACGATTGTTACCTTACCCTCTTTTACTGACTTACCAGCCCTTTTGGCGGCAGTAGCCTGCCCTTGTTTTCGAAGGTTTTCAATCGCTAAATTCATATCTCCATTCGCATCGATAAGAGCCTGTTTGCAAATCATCATGCCCAAACCGGTCTTTTCGCGCAACTCTTTTACTTGTCCAGCATTAATTTCCATAATTAAATCTCCTTGCTTCAGAAAACCAAAGAGATGATCTCCACAGAGTTACCCATGGACCTCACCCTAACCTACTCATCATCTGATTGCCTTGCAATTTTCTTGTGAACGACCCGATGCTTACGCTTTGTCTCTTCAGGGATCTCTTCTTCTTCCGATTCCAGCTCAGTTTCGATATCGCTTACACTTTCCTCCTGTACAGCCTCAGTTGCCGCCAGAATTTCTTCCGGAGAAATCTTTTCTTTTTCCGAAAGAATCGCATCAGAAATCGCTCTGGCAATAAGCTGAACCGATTTTAAAGCATCATCATTTCCAGGAATAGGGAAATCCACAGCATCAGGATCACAGTTTGTGTCCACTATTGCTCCAATGGGAATCCGAAGGCGACGAGCCTCAGAGATCACTATATGTTCCTTGATAGTATCAACCACAAAAATTATCGCAGGAAGCCGGCGCAAATCCCTGATACCGCTGAGAATACTAACAAGTTTTTCTTTTCTTTTAGCTAACAATCGCCGCTCTTTCTTTGGCAAGGCCTCAATGGTACCATCAGCTTCCATTGCTTCGATCTTTTCAAGCTTAGCCACACTCTGGCGGATAGTCTGAAAGTTAGTCAACATGCCGCCAAGCCAGCGCTCGGAAACATAAGGCATTCCACAACGCTCAGCTTCCTCCCGGATACAATCTTTAAGTTGTTTTTTTGTGCCAACAAAAAGAACCTTTCCCCCTCTGGCTACCTCTTTGCGTACCCGTTCCACAAACTTCTCCAGGGAGATCAGTGTCTTATTCAAATCGATAATGTAGATACCATTTTTAGGACAGAGAATAAACCTTTTCATCTTGGGGTTCCAGCGTTTTGTCTGGTGACCAAAATGAGTTCCTGCCTCCAGCAGATCCTGCAACTGCAAACTTGCCATCTTGTTGTCTCCTTTAATAATGGGTTATACTCCCACGGGAATCATAACAGAAGATTACCGTTTCACGTAACCGGAAACGGCACCCATCTTCCACTCAACACCGTGTGCTACTTTTGTATAGAAAGGGAAAATTAACGTTTTGAGAATTGGAATCTTCTGCGGGCTCCAGCCTGGCCATACTTTTTACGCTCGACCACACGGGAGTCTCTGGTAAGAAAACCGCCTTTTCGAAGTGCTACCCGGTTTTCCTCACTGATTAATGCCAGCGCACGGGCAATCCCCAATCTGATTGCACCAGACTGCCCGCTTAAACCACCACCACGTACATTCGCCACAACATCCATGGATTCGCTCACCTGAAGCAGCTTAAGTGGCTGTTCGACATCCATCACCAGTACATCACTCTTAAGATATTCCTGAATAGACTTTCCATTGATAACCCGATCACCTTTACCGGGGCGAATAATTACCGAAGCAATCGCATTTTTGCGTTTACCGGTCCCAGAATACCTGTTTTCCAAAATGACAGCTCCTTTTTAATTACAATGTTAACTCTTTGGGCTGCTGAGCAGTATGCGGATGAGAAGCACCGGCATAAACATGCAGCTTACTCATAATGGCCCTTCCCCGTGCATTTTTAGGCACCATACCATGGATCGCATGTATCAGAACCTTTGAAGGATCCAGCGCCATCTGCTCTTTAAATGAACGGAATTTACCCCCACCAGGATACCTGGAATGACGGAAATATTCTTTGGTTTCCGCTTTTATCCCTGTCAGCTTTATTTTTTCTGCATTCAGAATAATCAGAAAATCGCCATGATCCTGATTGGGCGAATATGCGACTTTGTTTTTACCAGTGAGAACCTGAGCTGCCTTTGAGGCAAGCCGTCCCAGCACCTGATCAGTCGCATCCAAAACATACCAATCACGCTTAATTGATTTGGTGTCTACAACAACAGTTTTCATGATAGTACCATTCCTATCGAACTCAGTACATTTAGCTTAAATTTAGAGTTTGTTGAATATATAATCGGAATCATATCGAAGTCAATATTTATGTGGATTCAAGAAACATTGACCTTTTTCATTATTATATAAATTCAAATAACAACCCTAACATTTGGTTAAATTTTTCCTTTTAACTGCCCTGATCATTATCCCCGGCAACCATAAATTCATAACTCTGCAACCTCAGTTTCCTCTAACATTTTTACCCGGATATATCTTTTAATTCAAGATTTTTAAAAGAGGTGCTGCACTCAGTTGTAGCAACCCTTTTCTCCCACTTGCCTGCTTGTTTCCCAATTTCAGCTCTTCCCAACAAGTCTTGAGAACCAACCGTAATACAGCTATTTTCTAAGATAGTAATTCAAAGATATAATTTACCAGACTGTATCAAAACTATGGACAGAGTCGATAAAATCCTAAGCAACCTTGGTTACAGCTCCCGCAAACAGGCAGACAATTTCCTGCGTTCCCATATTGTAACCTGCAATAACGTGCGCATAACAAACGGCTCCCAGAAAGCCGACCCCCATCTGTTACTCATTGATGGACAAAAAACGGACCACCCTGATGGTCTCTTTGTCCTGCTGAATAAACCTGCAGGCTACGTATGCTCGCATGATCCAGCAGAAGGCGACCTGGTCTATGATCTACTGCCAAAACAATGGATGAAACGGAATCCGGTTCCATCTACTATAGGACGATTGGATAAAGATACCACAGGCGTACTTCTGATTACCGATAATACAGCACTCAATCACCAGCTCTCTTCTCCTAAAAGAAAAATAGACAAAGTATACGAAGTAACAGTGAATAAAGAATTAACCGGGGAAATAAGGGAAATTTTTAACTCTGGAAAACTCTTACTTCCCGGAGATCAGAAACCCTGTCTGCCCGCTGATCTGCAAATAAAGGATAAATTCAGTGCTACTGTCACTATCCATGAAGGACGATACCATCAGATTAAACGAATGTTCTCCGCGTGTGGTTATAAAGTCACATCCCTCCACAGAAGCCGTTTTGGAATCTACAGTCTGGATAACCTGAAGGAGAGAGAATATAAAATTCTACCCCTCCCTCCCCATAACTCCTCTATTGCATAGAGTGAAGAGCAATCTGATTACCTTCGCTATCCTCAAAATGAGCGATGTAACCATACTCCCCAATGTCTGTTTTAGGGATGAGCAGCTTCCCACCCTTCTGCTCAACACGTGCCAGTGTTTCTTCTATATTTTCAACAGTAAAATAAACCAAAGTCCCGGAATGCTGAGGAGTATAACCAATAGCCTGCACCAGCGCTCCAGATGCCCCCGGGCCATATTTCATCGGAAATTCTGCCAGCTTCATCCTTTTACGCTCCTGAAAAGAAAGCTGACACTCCAAAACATATTCATAGAAATCCTTGGCCCTTACTATATCGGTAACCGGAATCTCGAACCAGTTTACATGATTTTCTCTCTGCAATCCCATAGCACCTCCTTTGCCCAACAACATCAATATTTATTTTAGGTCGGTGCAAATCAGATACCTTAATGTCAATAAGGTTTCATCCCGGTAAAGAAGAAGTAAGCAAAAACAAGAACCCCCAAAATTATCCTGTAATAAGCAAACGGTTTGAAATCATTACGACGTATATAATTCATGAATACAGCAACAACTCCCCAAGCTACCAGAAACGATACAACAAACCCTACCCCAAGAACCTGCCATTGCTGTAAAGTCAGATCAAATCCCGATTTCATAAGAGAATACCCGGAAGCTCCAACCATGGTAGGAATAGCCAGAAAAAAGGAAAACTCCGCTGCAACCGCTCTGGATGCCCCAAAAGCCATAGCTCCCAGAATTGTCGCTGCGGAACGGGATATCCCAGGTATCATCGCAAGACACTGAATAAAGCCTATCGCTATTGCTGTTGAATATTTTAACGTTTTTATACTTTCTATTCTGGCCGTTTTCCCGGATCTTTCAATTATTAAAAGAATAATTCCACCAATAATCAGTGCTGAAGAAACCACATAAGAATTGAAAAGCACCTTTTCGATTTTATCCGCAAACAAAACCCCAATCACAACCGCTGGAAACACCCCGGCAACCGTCTTAAACCACAACTGCCAGGTCTCGTAACGATGCTCTCTGCTTTTATTGGGGCTGAAAGGGAAAAGCCGATCCCAGAAATAAACTATTACCGATAATATTGCTCCCAGTTGAATAACCACATCGAAAACTGCAGCAAACTCTTTATCTAATTTGATAAACTCATTAGCCAGAATCAAATGTCCAGTACTGCTTATTGGCAAAAACTCTGTGACACCCTCAATTATGCCCAGAATAATCGATTTCCATAAAGAATCCATACGTCCTCTTTCCCGGTAATTTATTATAGTTATGTGAATAGCTTTGCGTAATTATAAAATGGCAAAAAAAAGGTTTTTATGAGGTCGCTCTTCTATTGGCAGTGTAAAGCGCTGACTTTTTGTTAAAGAAATACCAATCCGTTTTCCGATTCGTTTCATCAAATAAAATAATAATTTGAGAAACTGACTGACCCCATGGTTTATTTTAGGGTTTCTAAAGAAAGGGAAAAATAACTCTTTTATTCCTTATTGGACATTGAATTTATTTTTCCGGAAAATATTTATCCGATTTTAAAAAAAATTATCCCTTCGAGATACAAAATGAAACTAAAACCAAAACAGCGTCAATACCTTAAAGGATTGGGACACTCTCTGAAATCCGTTATTCAGGTAGGAAAAGATGGTCTGAGTGAAGCGGTTTTGTCCAGCATCTCCAAAGCTCTGGATGACCACGAACTGATAAAAATAAACATTCTGGAAACTGCAGATCTGGATCGTAAAATAGCACCTCAATTGATCGCTTCTTCGATAAATGCAGAAGTCGTCCAGATCCTGGGAAGAAAAATTCTTCTATTTCGCAGAAACAAAGAAAAACCCAAAATCCAGCTTCCTGATACATCTGAGCTAAAAAACAGCGGTAAATAATAAGCTGCTTACAATCCAGGCTACTACTCCACTGATTAATCCGTAAAGGACACATACTGGGAAATTTTGTCGAATAAGCAATCCCTCTTTTCCCACTAACCCCACAGTTATAAGCACAGCTACCACATTATGTATACAGATCATATTACCGGCAGCACTGCCAACCGTTTGCAATGATAGTACCGGCGTAACCGGTAAAGATGCACTCTGAGCGATTCCATACTGAAAGGGTCCGAACATGATATTGGAAACAGTAGCACTCCCCGATACAAATGCTCCCAGAATCCCAACCATCGGGGCCATCAGATACCATATTCTGCCACTAGCTGCTGCCGCAGCCCTTGCAAGCACAATAAGCATCGAATCCTTATCAGAGGATACCTCTGCGGAATTCATCATCACATAAACCATCCCCAAGGCAAATACCAGTGCAACAGCAGCCGGCATAATCATATGCCCCACCTCCACCCAGGCCCTGGATGCCGCCTTCCAGTTCAACCCATGAAGATATGGAACAAAAAGCGCTACCAGTAAAAATGGAAATATTCCGGGGTTATAAAGCGGTTCTATGTTTCTGCTTATTGTAGTCCCCAGAATATTATTCCATCCTATCGACCAAAGCCGTAACAGGGGCTCTACTCTAAATACTGTAAGCCTGCTAAGAAGTAACAAAACTCCTACAAGTATATATGGAAGCCATGCTCTGAAAACTCCAATATGCCTTTCAACACTGGTGGTTATGTGTTCTCCAGCTTTGATCGTCCCCTCCCAGTGTCCCGGCCAGCGATTGTGAGGTGGAAAATCCCAACTTTCAAACGAAGGAAGCAGTTTCAATTTTAATAACAGCACAAAAGTCACCAGTCCAAAGAGTGAACCTGCCAGAGATGGAAGTTCAGGACCAACAAAAACTGCGATAATCATCTGTGGTATAGTAAAAAGGACGCCGGCTAATAAGGCTGTTGGCCATATCTTTAAGCCATCCCTGAAAGACCCGGTACTGATTCTGGTCATTAATGATACGGCAATCAGAGGTAGAAAAGTACCCACCAATAAACTTAGCCATCCGGCTATTGCCCCCACATCAGATAAAAAATCACTGAAAGTTATACTGTTTCCGTTTTCATTTACCGGCCATGAAGTCAACTCACGAATCGCCTCAAAACCACCCCAGACAGGAACTCCTACTGCACCAAAAATAGTAGAAGGTGCGGAAACCATAAGAGTTACAACTGCAGCAACAAATGGAGGAAAACCCATTCCCACAAGTAACGGCGCCCCAATAGCGGCAGGTGTTCCAAACCCTGCCGCACTTTCTAAAAACCCCCCCATGAACCAGGCAATCACCAAAGCCTGAATCCGTTTATCGGAACTGAGACTGGCCATAGACTTTGAAATCTGAGCGATACCACCACTTCTGAGTAAAAGCTGCAAAATAAGTAAAGCACCGAATACTATAATCAGAATATCTATGGCATTTATGATACCGGCAATAGAGGCAGCCGCAACCCAGGTAAAGGGCATATTCCAGGCAGTCATTGCTATTATCACTGCCGCCACCCATCCCACAGGCATGGCCTTGCTTGAAGGCCACATCAGCCCCAGCATCAATATACCAACAATCAATATAGGCAAAGCAGCCAAAATCACCAGCACCCAAAGACTCCTTTTTCCGCATAGTAAAAGCAAGATTCAATCCAATTGAAAAACCGTTCAGGAAAATCTAAGATTTTCATCTGGTACTTCTATTATTTTACTTTCATTACTGCACAAATTAATATAAATTATAGCAATTGTTTATTATTATAATATCAACTAAGGAGGTTTTAGTGACATTTTTCAAGAAAGTGTCCAGAATGATTTTATCAGGTGCACTCCTTCTGACAATAGGATGTGCCTCAGTATCCAATTTCCAGACCGGTAAACCTTTGGGTAAAGGCAATGCTCAAGGTTATGCTGCTATATCACACATCACCACAAAAGGCGCATCCATAAAATAGACGACTCTCTTTCGGTATCTTTACCAATTCAACCGGAATTTACCTTTTTCGAAATTGGAGCGATGGTCGGTATTACTGACAGATTAGACTTGGGATTCAAATATACTTTCCCTACAGGCGGATCACTCGAGGGTAAATTTTGCATTCTGGGTGCCGGTAAAAAGAAAGGGCTTTTCCTGACTCCCGGAATGAGAGCGGGTTATTCCTCCAGTTCTATTTCAGATGATTCAGATGATTCGGATGATTCAAACAAAAGCACCTGGGTCGAGATGTCTGTACCAGTTTATTTAACAATGAACTTCACAGAATCCATTTCTCTTTCTTTAATTCCGACCTATTCCGGCCGTTTTATCATCGAAGACTCCTATTATTCCAACCTTCTGGGTGGTAATGTGAACATGAAACTCGGGAAAAAATTTGGAATAATAGTAGATGTCGCATTTTACCATAATTTCAAATGGGAATGGCAGGAAATCCAAGGTGGTGGAGCATTATTTTTCTCTCTGCCCAGCCTATTTAAGTAATTAAGTAATTCTTCTTTACTCCGGCAAACTCTGCCGGAGTTTTTACCGATCTGTGCTGTAAGCAGATGAGAACTAACTGGACTGATATCCAAAATGAAAATCTCTGATCAGAACAGTATCTGTCATATCATCAGTTATAATTACATGTAAATATTCGACAGACTTTCCGCTAACAAAAGCAAGCTCGTAATTACCCGCAGGCACCTCCGATAAAACATACCGCCCATTCACATCCGGTGTTGTTGTTGCCCCAAAGCCTGGTACAATAATCTTAATCCAATCGACTTTTTCTACGCTTATCACCCTTCCTTTGAGAGTGACAAGTGATTTAAGCACCACAGGTTCCCCAAGCAGCAATGATGTCTGCATTTTCTTAACACATGAAAGATCACATTTGCCCCTTGATATATCGTATATATAAAGAAGATACTGCCCGTCAGGAACTCCCTGAAGAATGAAATAACCGTTTCTGGAGGTGGTAGTTGAATAGGTCTTAAGAATGGAATCATGTTGGTCAATGATGCGCACATCAAAGAGAGAAACCAGTGCATCAGCCGCTTCTGTTGAATCCGAATGAACAGCTCTCCCAATAACCACTTTCCGTTCAACATCGTTTGAGACGTTTTTTTTTACCGGAAAACATGAGCCTATCAGCAATAATAATGGTAAGCAAAGTGATACAGATAATTTAATCCTGATATTCAATTCCCCCCCCTGTCAGGTTACATTGAATCAGGTAGTAACCACTATTTATATCTTACCACGGTTTTGCTATCCAAACAATAATTTTTAGCAGGAACAACTTTTGGCCACAATGTTGTTGCGTCCGTTTTTTTTTGCCTGGTATAAACGCTCATCTGCACATTTAAGCAGCTCTTCATCAGTGGATATATCGGGGGTCACTTCTGCCAACCCCTGACTCATAGTGATTCTCAGTTCAACACCCTCAAAGATAAAAACATGCTCTTCGATTATACGCCGAAGGTTTTCAGCCAGTTTACACGCAGAGTCCAGGTCAGTTTCTGGAAGAATACAGCAGAACTCCTCTCCGCCATAACGGGTATACAAATCTATACTGCGTAATCTTTCCAGATTCAGTTGAGCAAATTTCTTCAGAACAAAATCACCGCAGATATGTCCATATGCATCATTGATATTTTTAAAAAAATCGATATCCTGAATAATAACCGAGAAAGGACGCCCATAGCGCCTGTACCGCTCGATCTCTTCTTTGAGACGGCAAAACATGAAGCGGCGGTTAAATGCTCCAGTTAATGGATCTCTGATATTCATTTCCAGCAGTTTCTGCTCGTAAGCTGCTATCTCGGTGACATCTTGTATCATAATGTATAAGTATTTAATCTGGTTGTCTTTGTCACGCAAAGGCCCCATTGTAACACTCTGTTGCATGGTGCTGAAACCTGTGCTAACAGTGTACACGGATTTAAAAGGGAAAACATATTTATGAAGTTTCTGGGAGAAAAAGGAAAAATTGCCAAACTTCAGAACCGATTTGCATGAACGATTGAACCACTTGGTTTTCAGTTGTGGATAGAATTCAAATAAAGAGTGCCCGATAATCTGTTCGGCTTTTATTTCACTGTGAGTCTCCATCCATCGATTCCACTTGATAACCATCAGCTCTTTATCCAGAACCACAATACCCACATTGATCATATCGAATATCTGGGCAAAAATCATTGGTAAGACTCCATAAATTTATCCAATGCATCTTTCAACCACTCTATTGATTCATAATCGGTTATTACCAGGATGAAACCATTTATGTCCTTCTGCTGAAATCTGAATATTGTCTTCATCGCTATAACGGTATGCTCAGGATCAAATGATTGTAAAAAACGATTGAATTCCGCACTTTTTTCGTAAATTGCTTGTGGTGGAGAATAAATGACAGAAGTATTCAACAGCTCGCTTATTTTACCCACACAAGCCCCAATTAAGATATTGCCAATTTCCATTATTATTTCTTTTTCCAAAGAAACAGCAGGTATGGCTTCACAAAACTTATTGTCAGAATCTTCTAGTATAGCCGCAAGATCGTGTCCCGCACCATTTGGAAAAACAAAAAAACCGCATCCTTTGAAGTCACCTAGAAATCTCTGATTGATAACCACAGCCTGAGAGTAGCTCTGTAAATTTTTAACAATATACAAGGGCAATTCTCCTGCAGCCAACAGTTCTATATCCGGTACACTGAGCTCCACATATACATCTATCACATCAGCCAGATCAGCAGTAGCATTGCCAAAGGCAATGTTCATTATCTCCTGAAGGATATCTTTCTGCTCTTCTGAAAAAAGTTTTTTATCCGTTTTCATACCTGTTTAATCTGTGTTGTAATTTTAAGTTCTGCCTGCTCTATTACATCCTGAATCGATTCTTTTCTGGCAGGCTTTTTCAAAAGAGTAAAAGCTCCCAAAGAGATGACTTCTGCTATTGATTTGGGCTGAACATCAGCAGTAAGAACAATGATTATGGCATCAGGATTAATTTTCCTGATCTCCGGAATAGTTTTATATCCATTCATAACCGGCATGGTAAGATCCAGAAATGTTAAATCAGGAGAAAATTCCTTGTATTTCTCCAAACCTTCTACTCCATTACCAGCCTCCCGGATTTCATATTCCCGATCCTTTGGAATACAGGATTTTAGCATTTTTCTGGCTACAGGAGAATCATCAACGATAAGAATTCTACGGATCATAACCATTTTCCCCTTCACAGAAGCACAAATCAAGTTCAGATAATTATTCAGAATTAGGCAATCCAGTTTAATAAACAGAAGTCTGATGTCGGATTTTTATTTTATCCTATTTATTTGATAGAATCAACAGATACTTTTATGTGAAAGATAAGACTATGCTGGTTGATAACGTTTCTGGAGTCTCCTCGGAGATGAATTCCCAACGCGAAAATTAATCAACTCTGGGGGGAATTGATGTCCAGAAGTGTTTCTGTAAAATAAATAAAAGCAAAAATCTCTATTTCACACCGATTGATATCTCTAAATTTGGAGGTTATCTCATAAACGCTATCCATATTTTTTATGAACTGAAAATATTTCCTGGAATCTATTCACATTTTTTCAGTATTACATCTTTACATCGCTGTCCTCTCTCAAAAAAAATGGTACCTGGAAATCTAAAGTCGAGTATTTTATACTTAAGAAACAAGGGCCTGATATGAGTAAATATTTCTCATCATTTCTTACTAACTTACTTTTGTGCATTATCTGTAAAAACTCCATAGCAGGATATGGCGACTTTTCCGATAGTATCCCTTCTGCCCAAGAACGTGAAGTTCATGTAATGACCAATGCAGTAAGGATGGATCCGCAGGGCTTTCGTGATTTCTACATCAAAGATGCAAATATCCTTAAAACCGAGAATTATCACCCAACAACTCCGCTCTGGTATAATCATGAACTCAGTAGAGTTGCAAGGTTTCATTCTGTTGATATGGCAGCGAATTGCGGTATGACCCACCAGTCTTGTGATGGCACCTCCTTCGCAGACCGCATCAGATCATTTTACAATAAAAGTGGTTATATTGCAGAGAATGTTGCCACTGGGAGATCCACCGGTCTTCTGACCGTAATACAGTGGTTGCGGGATGACAATAATCAGGGTGTTCCTGCCCAAGACCTCTCTTCAGACGACGGACATCGGCAAAATATCATGAATCCCAGATACAACGAATTTGGCTGTGGATACGCATACAGTAATACCAGAAAATACAATCACTTCTGGACTCAGGATTTTGGTGGTGCGGCAGTAAAGGAAAAGTATAAAATACCGGCAGGATGTCATTTTACTCCCAACTCATCCACTTTATCCTATGCAGCTAATTATTATGATACGTCTGGAATTGCCCCCAAATCCGCTTCTGTCTTTATCGATGAGAAATCTCACCCCATGGCTCTATACCTTGGGACCCCAGGTAGGGGAACTTACCTTTTTTCAACCTCCAATGATGGAAAGGCACACTGTTATTACTTCGTTTTTATAGATGGTTCAGGAAATAACCTAAGATTTCCTCAGAATTCAACACTTTCAACCGGACAGCAGCCTTTCTGTGAAAATGTAAGCACCAAAAACGGCTATTTCCCCCGATCAGAAATCAGAAGTACCATAACTAATCAATTCAGCCCGGCCTATCCACCTTACCGGCTCGATGGGATTAAGATAGCAGGAAAACTTCAACAGTATTACTCTTCTGGAATTTGGATTTATGGTAAAACAAAAACCTGGCAAAAAAAAATGGTACTAAAAAAATAAGTACTCTAATTAAACTCACTGCTTTGGTAAAAAACGATACTAAAACTAAATCTATAATTAAGGTTTGATAGTAAAATAATCTTTGAGTGACATCGATTTTTTGGTGCAAATTTCGATATTTGAGGTGTAAAATTAAATGTTTTGCATGCTTAAATCTAAAATCCGCAGATGAATGCAGTGCATACCATTTTTCACCTGCCTGAAACCAGAGTAACAGGTTTACACATTGAAGTTTTTTCCGGGGTATTGAGCATTGCCCTCGTAATCCATTTCATTCTTCCTGATTCTGTAAAAAACTTAAATTTTCTATTGCCTGATATCATAGGTGATAAAAGCGCCCACCTTCAAGCCCTGATTGGAAAGCCACAATGGATCCTTTCTATGATAAGGACCTGTATTCTTACCCCTGGCATCGGCAATGCGGGTGCGAATCATTTGCGAATGCAGCAATGGTGAGGCAGTTTCCAGACGGATATTATATCGGTTTTTGATGTATTGAAGCATCAGAACCGTACCAAAAGAAACCTCTCTGGTGTAATTTTCACGTCTGCTATTTACATTGAATTCTAATGACGCAGAGTCATTTCTTCCAAAATATTTAGTCTGAAAATTACACAGCACATCCCCTGACATCATCAAACCAAGTCCCATTTTCCCCAGATTATTATCAAAGAGCGGGAACATAGCACTTAGCTCCAACCCCGTATTAAAGATGTTCTGATTTGCATAGGAAAACGTTTCCCAGACCGTTTCATCAAGTCCATGTATCTCGGTATCCCAGTAGGTTTTTGTACGCCCCCCGTTAAACCAGCGCAAATAAGTATTATTTGTGCGATAATACTCATATTGCAGTAATAAAGCTATATCGATATAATGAAGCCATTGACCAAGTTTAATGTTGATATTAGGATCTGCTTCAAGCAAAAATCCCCTGCGGGTCTCTTTGGAATCCGATTCAATCTCCAAATTAGAGGTCAGTGCATTCCAGGCGACATCACCTGTATAACCCATTCGCATAAAAGAGTTCAGGGAAAACATCTCAGCTTTTATCCAGTGGATATTTCCATATAAATTGATCTGCCCCTGATGACTTTTCTTTGTCCATTCACTTCTTTGATAATCTCCTATGAAATTCTGGTCAATAATGGTATCACCGGTTAATTTCTCCTTTGAGGTATCAGGTTTCCAGCGATAATGATCCTGACGGCCAAAATTGTACCAAAAAGAAATTCCTGCCTTGACTTTATCCAAAGAAGCACCAGATGTCAATTCGAGGTTGTATATTGGGCCTCTCGAATAACTGTTCTGCAACCATGCATCCCCCTCTGTCCCCCGAACCCCAAAGATATGACTGCATCCCACCGTCGACCATCCCCACAATGCACGGCTGGTGGAAACTTCCAATGTATCATTTTTTATAAAGTTAAAATCGCTTTTCAGGGCAAGGGTATTTTTTACTCCTGCTCCGATTCTTACTCCAAAAGGTATGTCAAATAACGGAAAACCTGCCATGGCTGATATACGGAAGCTGTTCAGGGTGTGCCTGAGAGAATAATCAAAAGGGATGTATGTGGTTTTTTCCGGATTTGAATTGTTTGTTAAATTACCCTCCGCCCTGTCCCGTAAAGCATCAAGAGTGTAATCAATATCGATTCTTGTGGTGAATTTTTCGGATGGCCGGTATGAGTATCCAAAAACATTTTCGAATGTGTGCAGTTTTGCACTCTCTTTGAAATATGCATCCGATTTTAAAATTTCTGTACCGGTTATGGTGTAAACTGCACCGGATGGTTTACTGGTTACCTCATCGATATCTCCCCACCATGGAGCTTTACAATAGCTGGGATAAAATATCAGTACATTTGAATACTGTCTGGAAATATCCTGTGGAAACAAGGAAGAGGAGAAATCGGGGTTTGATCCAAAAGAAGCTACTCTGGCATGAACAGATACAGCTTCAATAAACAATAGAATTGCACCTATGGCAACAGATCTGTAGAAAAAACGGGTTTTCATAAACCATGACCTTGCCTTATACAGTTAACGGTTACGCTTTCCATGAACTATATCTTTTAAATTGTCAAATCCGGTAGTCACAAAGAAACCCAATTTTACTCCGGCCTGTGATACCCACATATTCTTGTGCGCCTGCTCAAATACCACCTCATCTTTCTTTAAATCGATAACCTTTGTCCGTGGTGTAAGAGAATAAACCATAGGTTGACCGATATCAAAACGGTAAACAAAATCTTTTCTTCTATAAATGATATTTATCACCGAGTTCAACCAGGTTTCATGGTCAAAATTCTTGCGTACATGCACCTTAGAAAAAGTGATGTCTGATCCGTTGGATAGACTGTTTCCAAAGTACTTATTGGTCCATTTAAAACGGGTCCACAACATGGCCATTACCCCTATAGCTATACTCCGGTCTTTGTTCCCATAGATAGGAAATACCGGGTTGAGATCGAGTGCTATTTCAAAGAAATTTTCATTCCAGTAAGAGCAATTCTCCCAGGAGTATTCAGGTCCTATATTTACACTTGAACTGACATAAGCATCCTTTTGACCGCCACCAACCCAGTGTGGAGCCTTGTGACTGAAATGCATGAAAGAATAATTACACAGTATGGCGGCATCAATGTAAGTCTGCTTTGAACGCCATGGATACAAACTGACATTAGGATTAATCTGAATCACAAAATTTTTCAGACTCTGCTTATGACCATTTTCTATATCAGGGTTTCCAATCGCGTGCTCTGTGGTATCCAGTAAAGTCAGTCTGGTAAGTACGAGTGTAGCGAAACGATACTTCTCTCCTTGGGACCAGATGTAATTACCATAGAGTCTGTAGGTGGTATTTCTGACTTTATGTGCTTCATCATGAACATAATTATTTACAGTGTCTTTGTAGTTATAGGTATCCAGATTTCCGAAATTATATCGGATACGAGCCCCCAGATCCAGCCTGGGGAAACCTACACCCGTCTGTAAATCAAATTCCAAAAGAGGGCCTAAGGAGTAACTGTTCTGCTCCTGAGCATGTACAAGATGATTACCATTTCTTAAAATATCACCACCCTGTGAAGCAGACCACCCCCAGTAGAGTCTATTGGGATTTCCAGGAATATCACTTTCCACTTCTGGTTTGCTGGTAGCAATCCAGCCCAGCCCAATTTTTATTCCCACAGGAACATCCCCAATTTTTTTGGCTAATATCGAATTAAGATATATTTCATGGAAAGAATTATACTCCTCATATTGAAAGATTACATTGTCCACTTTTCCCGCTGCCTTCGTAATCATGGGCCAGGCGCTATAACGAAGGTCCAAACGGGCTTTAATTGCATGCTTAAGCGAGCGGCTGAAACCAATCTGGTTTTGAATGGCATTTATGTGAGATTTATGCTCGAATGAGTCACCGTTTTGATCGACAATACTTTCTCCTGTTGCAAGATAAGTGTTATTTGGCCTGTTGGCCGATTCGTTTACAGGTTTATTTGGTGGATCATCTACATCACCCCACCATGGCTTCCTTTCATAACCTAACGAATAGAAAACATGGTCCTTATCAAATTTCAAAAGATCCTGAGGGAAAGCCAGAAGGGTAAGACTGGGATTGGAGCCAACCAGAAAAACTCTTCCATCAATTTCTGAAATTAAAGAACTAATGGATAGAATCAATACAGCCAGCACAAATAGTGTCATTTTTTCTGAAAACACAATCGGCCTTTCTCTTTGACTGTTTTAACCTAAATTCCGCAGTTGAGGTGAATGCAGATGCATAAGATATTGAGATGATAAGCCTTGAACGCGGTGCAGGCCTTATCGACAAAGCGGTAAGATAAAGACGGTGCTACCGCACCGGATACCTTACGCTTAAAGAACGAATGTGACAACGTGATAAGGTCAAACCGCGTGAATGGCTTAGCGCTCAATCCCGATCCTGCAACTGCGGATTTTAGGTTTAACTTCAGGCTTTTTCGAAATATTATTCATGAAAATCAGCTCTTAAGATAAAATATCAATTTAATTTTAATGAATCACAATTAGAAAGATGAAATAAAAATGACAGTCGATATAAAGAGTATATCCCATCCGTTTTTCAGGATAGTGTGTTTTTGAATAACTCAGGTTCCGGTATAATAGTAAGGTATAACATTTTTGCTGTTGATCCGGCAAGAAGTATTTACGTAAAGGATTTAATTTGATGATCAGATGTTGATAACCGGTAGGGGTCAGAAAAATTACCTTTCTCAGACATCCGGACAATCTTTGCACACGCAAAAAAAAGTGCCCCTCAAATAGTGAGAGGCACAGGAAAAAGATATAATTCTGAACAGATCTAATCTATTCTATGCAACTCAACTCTTCTGTTTCTCTCTCTTCCTTCGGCTGTAGCGTTATCAGCGATGGGGAAAGCTTCACCATAACCAACAGATCTAAGCCTGTCCGGAGAAATACCCTTCTTTATCAGGTACAATCTGACCGCATCAGCACGTGCCTGTGACAGCTTCAGATTGGCAGCATCACTACCTTGATTGTCGGTGTGTCCCTGAATCTCCAGTTTTACTTCTTTCCACTCAGCAAGAGATTCGTAGACCTGATCCAGAATGGTGTAGGAATTAACGTTTAGAATAGCCTTTCCGGACATGAACGTCACCCCTGCAAGGACCAGTTTGCCCCGTTGAATTTCCTGCGTTTTGGGACACCCATCATTAGTAGGGAGGCCTTTTACTCCAGGACACTTGTCAAGGCTATCGCCTACACCGTCACCATCATTATCCATCTCCGGACATCCATCATTATCTTCAAAACCATCCAGATCCTCCTGCTTATCCGGACATAGGTCGTTGGCATCAAGGATTCCATCTTTATCGTTATCCGGCTCCGGGCATCCGTCATCATCTTCAAAGCCATCCTTATCTTCCACCTCAGCAGGACACTTATCTTTATCATCAGAGATACCGTCTTTGTCGTTATCCGGATCCAGGCATCCGTCATCATCCTCAAAGCCATCCTTATCTTCCGCCTCAGCAGGGCACTTGTCCTTGTCATCAGAGACACCGTCCTTGTCGTTATCCAAATCCGGACACCCATCATCATCTTCAAAACCATCCTTGTCCTCAGGCTCTTTTGGACATTTATCATGTTTATTATCAATTCCATCCTGATCGCTGTCCTGCTCTTTAAGTATTCCATACCAACCAAAGGCTACCTGCGCACCAAAACGGGGGAGAGGCTTTGTAGAGTAATCATATCCACTTTCGCTCCAGTTGGTAACATTAACATCTGATCTCTCGGAAATTCCGAAGTCACCAGCCATAGTCAGATACATTCCATTGGGGAAATTAAACTTCAACCCGGGTGTCACCCAGACCTGATCATCGTTAAAAGAATAGACATCGAATTTTTCGGCATAGTGTCTTACCGAAGATTCTCCGGTAATTTCAGTGAACAAAGTGATAATTGGAGCAGGAGTATACTCAACAGCCACAGCCCCTAGCACAGCACTCCTGCTTTTCTGAGGCGCAACAACACAGCCCAGATTTGCATGAAGCTGCAGAGGGATTGAGGTTGAAAGTCTGTCAAAGTTCATAGTCCACAGGATCATGGGGCTTAAAAAATAAGCATTACCGGCAAGCTTACTGATCTGACTGCTGTTGTCGTCAGTTACATAATAAGAGTGCCTTGCAAAAAGCCCCCTTTTATTCTGTCCAGTAGGGAAAGTCAATTTGAGGGCATAAGCATGGCTTATAAAAGCACTGTCTTTCTGAAAAGGATTACCCAGTTTGAGGGCAACTCCCAAATCACCAATCCCTGACCTGGTCAGATCAAAACCGGAAATATCATAGTAGGCAGGAACATCAAAACTAAAATCAAGATATTTGAACAATCCATATCCGATATAGAAATTTCCGGAAAACAGATGTGAAGCATCATGGGAAATAACATCACCTTTTTTCCTTACCACAGAAAGATAATCCTTATCCGCGGCATATTTAAAACTGCTTCCGATATAGAAGCCGGTTTTGCCCAGGGTATTTGCTGAAAATGTCCTTATCACACCTGATTGTCCGGATGTGTTGACATCATTTGCAGTTACCGTAATTGCAAAAGACAGCATAATAACTCCGATAAAGAGCCTTTTATTTAACCGCATAAGCATCTCCTTACATGTGAACATTGAAAAACTGCCCTGCTGATTATCAGGTAATTTAAAAAGGTAATACTTTAATATAAATAAACGGCTAACCTGGATACAGTATTCCTTAAATATTATTATTCCGGTCACCATCAATCCGCATAAACAAAACAATGTGACCATTCGATTTTTTTCTTTCTGCATTTAATTGTCAGCTTTTTTTGCCATATTTTTACTGCACTCTGGCAAAGATCCCTTCAATTCAATGATATAATCCGGTTATCACCTTTTATCAACGATTATCAGAATCAGATCCGGAAGTAAAGCGCAAAAAATGAGGGAAGGCACCAAAAGAGGAAAACATTATACCCAAAGGGCAGGATCAGGAAATATATTGCATGCATTCTTAAGTTGCAAACTGTCTCACAACAGTAGCTATCTCTTTCATCAGCTCCAGTCCGTTTTCTTTACGCAGTATATTCCCGGTAACGATAATATCAGCTCCTGCATTCAGTTTTTCCACTGCATCGGCACTATTACAGATTCCTCCGCCAACTATAATAGGAATATCAACAGATGCACGAACCATCTTTATCATCTCCGGTGGAACCGATTTCAGAGCACCACTTCCCGCTTCCAGATACACCACACTCATACCCATATACTGAGCAGCCAGAGCATGAGCAGCAGCAATCTCCGGCTTATTACGCGGTAAAGGACGGGTATTACTCATGAATTCAACAGAGCTGACTGTGCCGGATTCCACAAGCATATATGCAGTAGAGATAGGTTCCAAACCAAAATCTTTTATTACAGGAGCCGCCTTGACATGCTCACCGATAAGATTATCCGGATTACGCCCGGAGACAAGCGAAAGATACAACAGCGCATCTGCATGTCTGGAAAGCTGAGTTGCATCTCCAGGGAAAAGAATGACCGGAATTGATGCGTTTTCTTTAAGGGTAAGGACAAACTGGTCAAAATGGTTAGAGTAGATAAGACTACCCCCCACTAACAATGCATCGGCACCGCAGGCCTGAGATTCTGCTGCTACTCTTGAAGCCTCTTCCAGGGAAAAATCATCAGGATCCAGAAGCACCCAGTAACATTTTTTCCCGGTATTCAGCCTATCCATCAAGGCTTCTTTGACGTTCTTTTTCATGATACATTTACTTTCGATTCAATTATAGATGCTGCATTCTTAAGCGCCTGCTCAAGTTTGGATGGATCCTTGCCTCCAGCCTGGGCTCTCACCGCAGATCCCCCCCCACCTCCTCCGGTTTGCTGAGCAGCAGCTTTTACCAGCTCTCCACAATGGATACCGTATTTCTTTACAGCCTCATTACCTGCACTGGCTGCAAACAGTACCTTTCCTTCGACTGCGGCACCAATTACAATGACCATATTTACCAGGTTATTACTTCTGATAGTATCTGAAACTGCGTCTGTAATTCTGGCAAAGGAATCCTTATCAAGCTCCCCAAGGTTGCTGCTGATCCAGGGGAACGCTCCCTTTGCGCGGGAAGCCTGTTCAAAAAGATTGTCAACTATTCCTGAAATCCTGCTCTTTGATAGTTCTGCCACCTTCTCTTCCAGCCTCTTCACTGTATCCAGAAGATTTTCCACTCTCATCTGAAGTTTATCCTCTCCGGACTTGAGCAGATTTGACAAGCACGATAACTTATCCTCTTTATTATTCAGAAGATCAATTACTGATAACCCGGTAACGGCACTTATCCGGCGCACACCCGCACTGATACTGGTTTCCTCTGTGATATGCAACAAGCCTATCTGCCCGGTTGACAGCACATGTGTTCCCCCGCAAAGTTCTTTGCTCAGTTCACCCATGCTCACTACTCTCACTTTATCACCATATTTTTCACCAAATAAAGCAGTCGCACCCTCATCTTTAGCGGCCTGCAGATCCTTTATTTCGGTAGTAACCACAACATCCCTGAGAATCCATTCATTAACCAGCCGTTCCACAGTCCTGACTTCATCTTCACTCATAGCTTTAAAATGGGTGAAGTCAAAACGCAATCCATACGGGTCAACTTTAGAGCCGGACTGCTGAACGTGAGTGCCCAGAACTTTTCTGAGCGCAGCCTGAATCAGATGGGTTGCAGAATGATTTCTGCGGGTTGCCTGACGGAGGGTGGTGTCAATGGAGGCGTTGACTGGTTTAAGAAAGTCATCTTTTGTTAAGGGTTGGGCACAACACGCTCTGTGAATTATCAGATCATTCCATTTGAAAGTATCCTTAACCGTGATCTGCTTCCCTGATGCAGTCATCATGATTCCGGTATCCCCAACCTGTCCGCCTGATTCAGCATAAAAAGGTGTTCTGTCTAAAATAAGCAGATATACTGACTGTCCATCTTCTGTTTCAAATGATTTATATCTGCAGACATTTACTGCAATCTGCTCCTGAAGATACCCCACAAATTCGGTTCCACATACCGGTTTAAGCTCAATCCACCCCTCGGGAGTCAATCCTTCATCTGCTTTACGGGATTCGCGTGCACGCTCCTTCTGTTTTGCCATCAGTTGAGCATAACCCTGCTCATCAATAGAAAGATTCTGCTCTTCAGCCATAAGACGGGTAAGGTCCATAGGAAACCCGTATGTGTCGTACAAAGAAAAAACATCAGCCCCGGAAAGAATATTTGTATTCCTGAGTTTACTGATTTCTACCATCTGATTAAATTTCTCAATACCCTGCTCCAGGGTCGCTCCAAAACGCTCCTCCTCAGCACGGATAACTTCCTGTACGAAACTCTGCCGCTGGGCGATCTCCGGAAACGCCTCACCCATTTCTTTGACAAGAACAGGTACCAGATTAAAAAGAAAAGGCTCCTTCAAGCCTATCTCTCTTGCAAACCTTGCAGCTCTTCTGAGTAATCGCCGAAGCACATATCCTCTTCCCTCATTAGATGGAAACGCACCATCTGTAATGGCAAAAACCAGTGCACGAATATGATCAGCTATAACACGATGAGCTGTTCCCTGTGGTCCTTTAGAATATTCTCTTCCACTGATTCTTTCTATTTCAGATATCACTGGTCTAAAAAGATCGGTATCGTAATTGGATGTAACCCCCTGGATAACCGACACGATGCGTTCAAAACCCATTCCAGTGTCAACATGTTTGTTAGGAAGAGGTTTAAGCGAGCCATCCTTTTCGCGATTGTACTGAATGAATACCAGATTCCATAATTCACGGTATCGGTCATTCTGACCGTTTATTCCTTTAACCGGGTCATTAAAAGTCTCCTTCTGGGTCGACAAATCTCCAATGTCGTAATGAATTTCAGAGCATGGGCCACAAGGCCCTGTGTCTCCCATTTCCCAGAAATTGCTCTTGTCTCCAAACCTCAGGATTCGCTCATGAGCAATGTCGGTTTCACTTTTCCAGAATGCCTCAGCCTCATCATCGGAATGATGTATCGTTACAAAGAGCCGCTCTTTTGGAAGTTTCCAGATTTCGGTGAAAAGCTCCCAGGCCCAACCGATCGCCTCTTTCTTATAATAATCCCCAAAAGACCAGTTCCCAAGCATCTCAAAGAATGTATGATGATAGTGATCACGGCCCACCTCTTCAAGATCATTATGTTTGCCGGAAACCCGCATACATTTTTGGGAATTGGCAGCACGTGTTAATTTTCTTGGATTATCACCCAGAAAGATCGACTTAAACTGGTTCATTCCGGCATTGGTAAAAAGAAGTGTGGGGTCATCCTGTGGAACCACCGGTGCACTGGGTACAAATAAATGCTTACGCTCCGTAAAAAAGCTTAAAAAATCATTGCGAATAGTTTTAGAAGATTTCATAGAAATTAAAGTGATTTTTCTGTTGTTAAAACATCACCCCAAAAAGAGGCAAACCCGAGAATAAATTTATACTACTCCAACAACTCCGCAGGAATCTCTTCAGAGCTTACTTCTGCCGAAACACTTTTTTTTACAGCACCTTTCTCACGCACCTCCTGCTCAATAGCCTGAAGCATGTCACGGTTCTCAATTAAAAAATCACGCGCCTTCTCTCGTCCCTGCCCGATTCTTTCACCTTTATAAGAAAACCATGACCCGCTTTTCTCCACTATACCCATTTCCGCAGCCAAATCAAGTACATCACCTTCAAATGAGATACCTTTCCCGTAAAGAATATCAAATTCAGCCTCTTTAAAAGGCGGTGCAACCTTATTTTTTACCACTTTAGCCCTGGTACGGTTTCCTACTACATTCTCTCCCTCCTTAATAGCCGCAACTCTGCGAATATCAAGTCTTACCGATGAGTAAAATTTCAGCGCATTTCCACCGGTTGTAGTCTCAGGGTTTCCAAACATAACACCAATTTTCATACGAAGCTGATTTATGAAAATAAGGCAGGTTTTCGATTTTGAAATGATACCGGTCAGTTTACGAAGAGCTTGAGACATCAGCCGTGCCTGCAGCCCCACATGATTATCACCCATATCCCCTTCTATTTCAGCGGCAGGAACCAGGGCCGCAACACTATCTACCACAATAATATCCACCGCCCCGCTACGTACCAGTGTGTCTGCAATCTCCAGAGCCTGTTCACCGGTATCAGGCTGTGAAACCAGTAGATTATCGATATCAACCCCCAGATTTTTTGCATACGCTGCATCAAATGCATATTCAGCATCAATCAACACAGCGATTCCTCCCTTTTTCTGGGCGTTGGCTATCGCATGAAGTGCCAGAGTAGTTTTACCGGATGATTCCGGCCCATAAATTTCCACTATTCGTCCCTTAGGAAATCCCCCAACCCCAAGAGCAATATCTAGTGAGAGCGCTCCAGAAGAGATCACAGGTGTATCTGCCTGAAGACTTGCAGTGCCCAGACGCATTATCGAACCTTTACCATGTGTTTTTTCGATCTGACTAACCGCCTGGTCCAACGCACTGTTTCTGTTTTTTGACTCTTCGCCAATACTGCCTTTTTTTGCCACGAAGAACTCCTCTCAAAAATTTTGATTTTCTGGATGTTGTTCTTATAATGATTTGACGGGACGATTTCTAAAGATACGATTTGGCGGCTATTATGGAAAGAAGATACCTTTGCGCCATCAGAGAAAAATAAGCATGGGGAAACAGGCATTAACATGCTATCTACAATATAATCAATATCTTATCGTATTTATCAGTTCCTGATAGAGACCAGAGCCAGCTACTTTCCGGAGTAATTATATATGAACTCTTTTTTGTCCACACTAGTCAGTACCGGTTTAATCCTGCTTCCATTGTTCTCTACTGCCGAAGCCCTTAACCATAATTCAAACCGAAAACAGATAATCGATACCTTCTCTGTGATAAACCCTTCCAGTGAAAATCTTCCCCCTGGGTGGCATCCCAGCAGAAAAGATATTTCCATGTTCTCCATGCAAAAAGAAATGGACAAAGAATTTCTACGGATAAAAACTGAAGGTGGTTGTACCAGCATCGGCAAAAAACACAACTTTTCCGTTGAACACTACCCGTTCCTTTCCTGGAAATGGCGTATTCACCAACTCCCTTCCGGTGGAGATGAAACAAAAAGAAATAAAAATGACAGTGGTGCAGGAATCTATGTAATTTTTAAAGGCAAATTCAAATTCAATGACATCATTAAATATGTATGGAGTAGTACCTTACCACCAGGTACCATCACCAATAGTCCCTATAACAGCAGGGCACGTATCGTAGTTTTGAGAAGCGGCACAGAAAAAAAGGGACAATGGATTACCCAGAAAGTAAACATAAAGGAAGATTACCGCCGTCTATTCGGTAAAGATCCTCCGGAAGTGGAAGTAATCGGTCTTCTCACCGATGCTGATAATACCGGTTCAAAAGCTATGGCTGATTATGATGATATTCAGATATCAAATTAAATAAACAGCCTGCCAAAAACAAGTGATTCACCGGGAAATATGCGTTCTTTCCCGGTGTAGCCATATATCCCTGTCCCATCAGCCCACCCTTATTATTAATAGTAATTCACCATGTACATCCATGTTTAATATTTACCGGAAAATGTGAAAATTTACGCAATATCAAAGCACGGGTATTATTTTACTGATCTCTTTATTATAAATTATAAATCTACTCAAAATCTTGCAACTTATGAGATCAATAATAGTCCGACTTCTGCTCTTGCTTAATTTGGGTATGCAGATCATTTATGCCGGAGATGACAGTTTGAGTGAATACAGTGAGAGCCCTGTTACAGATCTGTCAGTTTCATCCGAAAAACTCTCTGACACCGGTTCAGTTGCTTTGAATCCGTCCGATAAAGAGATTTCAAGCAATGGCATACAGCCCCGTAAATTGACACCAATAACTCCCGATACACTTGGCACCGGTGCCCTTGAAATAAGTGTTTACCCTAAAAAGACAGAAGTATTCATAAATACAGAAAAAATTGGATCCGGAAACCAGTACCTTAAAGACCTCAGATCCGGTCTTTATAAAATATCCCTGAAATACAATAAAAAACACATTTCTGAATACGTTTTAGTACACTCTGGTGAGATTGTAAATAAAGATTATGTTCTTTACAGAAAACTGCAATTTATAATTGAACCCTCTTTTTCTATCGTTTGGGCAAGACGCACCCACGCTATAGGTCCATCACTGGACTTGGGCTTACAATATGAAAATAATTATTATGGGCTGAACTATTTCTGGGATTTTGCCAATGACCGTGCCTTAACCCTGGGGGGATCGTTTCTATATTACCATACTTTCAATTTTGGAGAAATATTATCAATAGGCCCTGGAATCTGTACCGGATTCTGGTATTATGGAGGTGGAGAGTCTACCGGGTACTACTACGAGAACTGCTATCCGTCTTGCGGAGACGAAAACTATTTTGATGAATTTTTCTTTGGAGGGTTATTGGTCAAAACCAAAATCGGATACGGGAGATTTTTTACAATTTTCACCTATACATTCCTGATTGGAACAGAAACAGGACATAGCCTTCAATTCGGATTGCAATTTATGATTTAGAAGCACTAACTTCTTTCAGAGCTAATCTTTCCCCTTACCGGTTTAAACTGAACGAATCAAACATGGTCTCCACATTCTTTTCATCTGTAAGAGAGACTTTCGATACAGCTTTAATCTGATAAAGCCTGTTATCAACTAAATAAAGACGTGCTCTTATATATTCTTTATTCGGCCCGGCGATTTTCAACTCGCGGCCAGGATATCCCTGTAAATAAATGGAAGTCTCTGTCATAAGCTTGCCCCGATTGTCCATCACAGTTCCATAACTCGCACCATCCAATAATTCCTCTGCGCTCTGCTCCTCAACCATGAAATGAGGATAGTCCACATATATAACAGCGTAATCGTGATGCTTTGACGTTACTCTATAAGTGAAGATTTCAACAGGTCCGACATCTGAATTCATGCTTTGTCTTTTCTCATACACTTTACCGGGCAGCAATATTGAAAACGATTTGTCAGGAGATATAAATCTGGTCATTACTGTATCGGATTGTATATCAGGCTGTATATCAGATCGATTGTCTGTCTGACGGTCTGTACGCGTGGCAAACAGCCAAATAAACGCAGCTGTAATTAATGTTACTGTTATCAGAGAAATCATCGATGAATTTTTAACATAATATTTTAACCGGGAACTCTTTGCAGATCCGATTACCTTTTCCTTTCCATTTTTAGCAAACCTTTGGCTGCATTCCTCATTGCAGAATGAGTTATTCCCAACCTGAAGCATTGCATTTTCAGGAATTTCTTTCTCGCAACCGGAACATTTGACCATAAGATCCTCCAGGTTTACATTGCCTGTGCACGTTCTTTAAAATAAAAAAACGAGTCTGTTGAATTCATAATTATTGTAAGCAGGTGATAAAAAAAAGGTCCTCTCATCATTTCAGATAAGAGGACCTTTAATCTTAGTGCTGACACCCGGATTTTTAAAAGAATAATCCTGCAGTAACTTTACTTACTTGAGGTCCGGTTACCAGATTACTCCATTCTCCCAGGTTAATACTGAGGTCAAGAACAAATACTCCTTTTTGAATACCGAGACCCACAGTTGGAATCAACTGGCTGAAATCGGTTTGAGATTTGGTCTTTGTCTCAGTCTGGCCTTCTTCACTGTAAGTGTATGGTGTATTCAAATGCATTCTCATTCCACCACGAGCATATACTTTATCAAAGATCCACAATTTTTCCCATCCATTTTCTAAACATACAGAAAAAGTATGTACGATCCTGCTACTACGTGATTTCGCATCACTATCTGAATCTTCAGTGGTATGCCGCAGAAGATTAAGAGTGTATTGTGCGCCCCAAAGGCCGTTTGTGAAAATATCGCCCTCTACTCCGGCATAGAATGCGGTTCTGGTATTTGTAAATTCATCGGTGGTCGAAGTTACTTTGGGTGCCGGAGGTGTTTCCACAGTTAATGAAAACGCATATTTCTCCAGAATAAAATCCATTCCCACTGAGAGTTTTGTTGATCTGACCGGAATTCCTGCTTCTCCGCCAAATTCCAGAAAAGCCCCTTTGTCAGATTCTGCTTCGGTAGTACTGGTGTTACTTTCCGATTTCCCCGAAATCCTTGGGACTGCCAAACCAAGTTTTGCGGCAATTTGAAAGTCCTCACCAAATAATACAGAAGCCAGAAAACCGGGATTATGAATCGAAGCAGATGCAGTGGTTTCCTGCTGAGGATTCTTCTGGTTATACCGTGAGCGGGCATACTCAATAAACAGATCAAAACCCAGGGTCAAAATCCCGGCATCTACACCCAAAACAGCATGAGGAATCCATTGATTGCTAACCGATATGTCAGGAACATCTTCATTTATGCTATTAACAAAGGGGGCTGCTGCAGAGTAAAAATCTCCTTCAAATTCCTGACTCAACATTAAACCTCTGTTTCCAATGATCCCCAGTCGGAATTTATCGTCAATCGATTTAATCCCAATTATAGGGCTGGTAAAAGTAATCTGAAGATCGTTCTCATAATCTTTCATGTAAGCAGCATAGCGAAGTACATCATTAATGTCATCGACAATAAAGGTTTCAGCCAGAGACTGTGTACGGGAATTATAAGGGTAAAACTGTGCTGAAGCACTTAATGCAAGGACAATGCATATCATGGTTAATCGTTTTAACATATGCCCCTCCAAGTGAAAATATTTTTACGAAAGAGTTTAAATATACATAAAGGCAAAGGGAAAAACACCATTCATACTGTCTGAAATGACTAATTTTTAAGCTGTTCAGTAGATGGGAAAAGTAAGGGGTGATGACTAAAATACCTGGCGCCCGTCTAAGAAGACGGGACCAGAAAATCGCATTTTCAATAAGCGAATTTAATATACAGTGTATCAGTTATAACACCGTTAACTTCAAAAACTATAGCCCATGGTCCGGATTCGCCAAAGTAACCTTTGGTCCATTCCCAGTATTTTACCACATGAGAACCCATAGATCCATCCAAAGTACCACTAATTGGCCCCCCCCAATTTCTTTTAATCACATAACGGATTACTGCCCCATCATACTTGATTGGAACATAATACTGTATAACCACTGGCGTAAATTCCGGAACCAAATAAGTCCTTATATAAAAAGTGACTTTATCTGCATAATACACGACATTAACAGTGATAGTATCAAATGCAGTTGCCCCATCTTCATCAGTTACTTTCAGAATAATAGTGTGTTTCCCTTCTAATAGAATTACATATCCGGTTTTACCCTTTGCAATTAATGTGCTGCCATCATACCATTCATAGCTGATAATTGCCCCATCAGAATCATAGCTTAGAGAGCCATCCAGTAAAACTCTTTCACCGTCTCCTTCATAATCGGTAATTGCATCTGAACTGCGGGCAATCGCTACCGGAGGATGGTTTGAACCATATGAACCATATGGGATTCCATAAATCAAGGAATCCGATTTTGAATAAATGCAGATATGGTTGTTTACTGAAAATGTGCTGGAAAAATTATTGGAATAATCATTGGTTATATCAAATAGTGAATAATCAGAGTAGTGAAGCCCTACGACCGAACCTGCAAGATCGGGAAGACTCTGGCCTGGCTGAATGGTTTTCCCGGTATAATCATATACGATTTTGTAGTTGGAACCACCTAAAGAAACCAAAGAGACAGAACAATCTCCAGTGTAATATTTTTCAAGAATTGGAGTCTTTCCTCCTTCCACCGTAAAGTAATATTCAACTTTAAAATCGGAAACCGGAGTAATTCCTGTATTGACCACGCGAATTCTGGGATTGGATTGACAATAATTATTAATTTGTTCATCATAGGAGTAAACTTCCAGAATTCCATAGGAAGCAGGACTCATCGCCTGAACAGTGACTGACTCGTTTACCGGTGCAGACAGTGTGTTGCTGAAATCAGAATGTGTATCAGGGCGAAGCCATAGTAACCAATTCCTATTACCACTGACACTTCTAAAATACAGGCCACTATTTGCAGAAGTAATCATGTGGTTGGAGTCAAGATCTTCACCTGCTGGAAAATCATAAATTTTTTCTGTTCCTCCGATTGTCCCATCGGTGCGATAAAGTGAAACAGTAACATGCAGGGGACAGTTTTCTGCCTTATCACAGAAGCTGACCTCCAGTGATTTCTTGCATACAAAGTAAAGTTTACCATCAATATGATTGAAAAGTTCTTTCGGATTACTGCTTATTTCACCAGGAATCTGCGGTTGCAAATCAAGAACCATAACCGTTCCTTCAGGTGTGCCATCTGTACGCCAAAGTTCCTTCCCATGGACTCCATCATTGGCATTAAAATAAAGATAGCCATTATTCACTTGCAGCTCAGTAATATCTGAACCATCAGGACCTGGATTGATATCTTTAACCATAACAGTACCACTGGTGGTGCCATCGGTTTTCCAAAGTTCTTTCCCATTTGTGCTGGTCTCAGGTACAAAATAAAGCTCATTGTTGAAAACACAGAAAATAGGGGGTGTAAACGGGTTACTATTTTTAAAAGCAGATGCCTCACCAGGGTGTATATCCTTAAGCAAATTGGTTCCCGCAGAAGTACCGTCAGAATACCATAGCTCCATTCCATGAATACCATCGTTGACTACAAAATAAAAACGGTTGTTATACTCCATAAATCCTGATTCAGAAGTATATACATTACCTGATCCGTCAGTGCCAGGCCAGATATCCTTTACCAGATGAGTTCCAGCTTCAGTACCATCCGATGTCCAAAGCTCGAAACCATATTGGGGCTGATTAGCCATAAAATAGAGTTTTTTATTGAAAACAGTTATTTGGGCAGGAAAAAAGTCTCCAGTACCAGGCACCATATCCGCAACCATATTGGCATTTTTTCCATCAGATTTCCAAAGCTCATATCCAGATAAAGAATCATGTTTTCTAAAGTACATAAAACCATCGATTATTACCGGTTCTCCGATACTTTCAGGTACGACTTTAGTGACAACAGAGATTCCATCAGTCTTCCATAAAGCATTCATGCTGGGTCCCGGATTATTATATGTACTATCAGAAAAGCAGTAATAGACAGCATTATTAAAAACAGTAAACTTTATGTGATGGCCGATATAATCATTCCCGGTATGCACTACTCTGGGTGCCCCATTTTTGACAACAACTAAAGCGCCTTGACCTTCAATGTGAGAGCAATTCAAATACAAAGAATCACCTATCATCTGCATTGAAGCTATACCCAAAAGGTCTGGTACAACATCAACTCGATACTGTGAAGATACAGATAATGCACATAGCAAAACTGCGTTGAGCAACAATCTGACGTTCATACGTCTACCTCCTCTGGAGTGGTGAAAAAGTGTGTGATTTGTGATTATAGTGTAAATCTTACATCAAAATACATATAATATCTATAGCCAGAAAGAATTTTTTAATTCTCCTTATAGAAAGTATATAAGCCGATTTTTAAATTTACATTATCTGATAAAATAAGCCTCTGCTGATATGATAATCTGGAAACTTAAATGTAACATTACCAAATCTGCTTCACTTATTTTGACAACCCCATTTTTGTAGTTAGCAAAAAACACCTGGAAGCTTTTCTTCATAGACCAGGTTATCACTGCACAGAAAGGGTGATCCCTGGGATTAAAAAATGAATAATAGGGCTTTATTAAACGAACTTTATGATCTATTTTCTGTAACTGTTCCACTTTTAAACGAAAGATTTTTATGATAAAGAAGGAAGCACTGGAATATCATGAGATGGGTAGAAAGGGCAAAATCGAAGTTATAGCTTCAAAACCCTGCCATACCCAAAAAGACCTCTCTCTTGCTTACACACCCGGAGTTGCAGAACCTTGCCGGGAAATCGTCAAAGATCCCGATTCATCTTACCGTTTTACCGCCAGGGGAAATCTGGTTGCGGTCATCACCAATGGCACTGCAGTCCTTGGGCTGGGTAATATAGGTGCTTTGGCGGGAAAACCTGTGATGGAGGGAAAGGGAGTCCTTTTTAAACGCTTTGCAGACATCGATGTCTTCGATATTGAAATCAATGAAAATGATCCCGAAGAACTGATTAAAATCATCTGCAAGCTTGAACCGACCTTTGGCGGTATCAACCTGGAAGACATAAAGGCTCCGGAATGTTTCATTATTGAGGAAAAATTGAAAAAAATGATGAATATCCCGGTCTTCCATGATGATCAGCATGGAACGGCGATTATCTCTGGAGCAGCTCTTTTAAATGCCGCAAAACTACAGGATAAATCTCTTTCAGAATTAAAAGTAGTCTTCTCCGGTGCAGGAGCGGCGGCAATTTCCTGTGCAAAGCTATACATAAAACTTGGAGTGAAACCATCAAACCTTCTTATGGTAGATAGCAAAGGTGTGCTTTTCAAGGGACGCAAAGAAGGTATTAACATTTACAAAGAGCCCTTTGCTCAACCGACATCTAAACGCACTCTGATGGATGCTATGGAAGGAGCGGACCTTTTTGCAGGCCTAAGCAGCGGTGGCCTTGTCACCACTGAAATGGTTAAATCGATGGCCGACAGACCTGTTATTTTTGCCATGGCAAATCCTGACCCGGAAATCAGCTACCCGGATGCACTCTCAGCCAGAAAAGATCTGATAATGGCCACAGGTCGTTCTGACTATCCAAACCAGGTCAATAATGTCCTTGGATTTCCTTTCATCTTCAGAGGAGCTCTGGATGTGCGGGCCTCCGCCATTAACGAAGAGATGAAAATCGCGGCTACATATGCTCTGGCTAATCTTGCTCAACAGGATAATATTCCTCAATCTGTTCTTGATGCATATGGCTTAAAATCACTTTCTTTCGGTCCTGAATACATTATCCCTAAACCACTTGATCCACGCGTCCTGATTGAAGAAAGTTTTGCTGTTGCAAAAGCGGCTATTGAAACCGGTGTGGCCAGAAATCCCATAGATCTTAACAGCTACAAAAAGCAGCTCGAAAAACTTTGTGAAAAAATCATCACCACCAATAAGTTATGAAGACAATACCATTTCACACCATAGTCAAGGCAGTAAGCGATCTCTGCATAACAGCTGCTTACCATCTTCCCGAAGATGTTCTCCTGTTATTGCAGAATTCTGTGCTCACCGAGAAATCTTCAGCCGGGAAAGAAATCCTCAGGCAGTGCATTAAAAACGCAAATATCGCTGCTTCGGAGCATATTCCAATTTGCCAGGATACCGGCTTTGCAGTATTCTTTGTCACCATGGGAGCGGAAGTGGCTATCTCCGGAGGCACGATCTCTCAGGCTATTAACTGCGGAGTAGAGCAGGGATACAAAGAAGGATATCTCAGAAATTCAATCGTAAATGATCCTCTGTTTGACAGAAAAAACACTGGAAACAACACACCTGCAGTCATCTCTCTGGATATTGTACCCGGTGACAAGCTTACCATAACGATTCTTCCCAAAGGTGGCGGCTGCGAAAACATGAGTGCCCTGGCTATGCTTAAACCATCTGAAGGGAAAGACGGGCTGATCAATTTTGTGGTTGATACAGTCAGTAAAGCAGGTGGCAACCCCTGTCCTCCACTCATAGTAGGTGTAGGGATCGGTGGAACTGCTGATAAGGCATCATTTCTGGCAAAAAAAGCACTGCTTCGTGAAGCAGGATCTTCACATTCTGACAAAAAATACAAGGAGCTTGAAATGGAGTTGCTTTATAAAATCAATTGTTGTGGAAACGGTCCTCAGGGGCTTGGTGGTACTACCACTGCCCTTGCGGTACACATAGAAACCTATCCCTGTCATATAGCATCTCTGCCGGTAGCAGTCAACCTTAATTGTCATGCTGCCAGGAAAGCGACGGTTACACTCTGACTACACGGAATTTTTATGAAATCAATTTCCACTCCATTTACCAGAGAACTCTCCGCATCACTGCAGGCTGGAGACCAGATACTTTTAAACGGTACTGTTTTTACTGCACGAGATGCAGCCCACAAACGACTTTTTGAACTTATAGAACGATCTGAAAAATTACCTCTGGATTTTTCTGAGCAGATTATCTATTATACTGGTCCCACTCCAGCTTCTCCAGGCCGGGTTATCGGTGCCGCAGGTCCCACTACCAGTTCCAGAATGGACAAATATACACCCGGGCTCATTTCCCACACAGGACTCACCGGCATCATTGGAAAAGGTAACCGCAGTGAAATGGTAATAGATTCACTTGTCAAATATAATTGTACCTATTTCGCTGCTGTCGGAGGAGCCGGCGCACTTCTTTCTCAATGTATCAAAAAATGTGAACCTGTGCTTTATGAAGACCTGGGACCGGAAGCAATTTATAAATTAGAGGTCAGAGATTTCCCGCTGATCGTAGCAATTGATTCCAAAGGAAACAATCTTTACCTTAGGGAACCTCAGAAATACAGATGCACCTGGTAGATTAACGATTTGATAAAAACTTTAGAATTCCTTTAATCCATCAGAAGTAATGGCATGCCAAGGATAAGAATCAAATCAGCATTACCGGTGGAAAAGACCGGCAAAGATTTTTCTACCAAAAAGCTCCATGAAAAGCTCTATGCACGATCTGGATCTCCTATTCGACCTCAGGAGTCCTTTTGGCATAAGAAAAAAGGATTTGCCGATATCCTTTACGAAGATTACTGTGATATTCTCGGTAAAGAAGCTTGATAAGTAAAATTATCCTAAATTCCGCAGTTGAGGTGGACACAGATGCATAAGATATTGAGATGATAAGCCTTGAACGCGGTGCAGGCCTTATCGACACGGTGATAAGGTCAAACCGCGTGAATGGCTTAGCGCTCAATAGGTTATGCATATGCGCCGCGTTCAACTGCGGATTTTAGGATTATCACTGTTTTGTATAGAAAAGCAGATTAAAAACAAAAAGCCTTAAAAATTGCTATTTTTTAAGGCTTTAAGACGCGTCTTCTGATTTATCCAAAGCCGAGAATCGGATTCGAACCGACGACCTACTGATTACGAATCAATTGCTCTACCGACTGAGCTATCTCGGCGAATTTTGGAATATACCTTTTCAGGCTTAAAAACGCAATATTTAAGCGGTTTTTGTGAGAGTACTTCTGACCATTGTTGAAAACCTCATTTCTTCAACATCTGACTTGCAGCTTTCCTGATATTTGCAGCTTCCGAAAACTGTTTTTCCAGCCGTTTTCTTATTCCTTCCTCAAAATCATAATATCCCACTCTGTTACACTCTGCTATTGCCTGAGAATAATTACCACGCTTCATCTCTATTTTAGCCATCCACAGATGGCACAATGATGCAGTGTAATGATTATCGTTGGGGTCCGATTCAACTTTACTTAGCAGCGCCCGAAACACTATAAACGATTCATCATAACGGTCCAGTCCAAATAGTGCTCTGGCTTTTCCCCAGCTGAAAATAATCGAACCAGGATATTTCACAAGCATTTTTTCAGCAATATCTAAGGCTTCTGAATATCTGCTTTCATTGATTAAAATATCCACTAATGCAGCCGATGATGATACTCTGGTAAAAATCCCTTTTTCCTGAGAGTAATACAGCCGATCAATGGCTTTCTGACGCTTGTCATCGACCTTTGACATGAACCATAAAATCTTTATCAGAGCACTTCGCCAATAATCATAGTTCCCTATTCCATAATTAATATCCACAATGGGGCAGCCTTCCTTTTCCATTTCCAGGAAAAGTGAAACCCCTTTCCATCCGTATCTAAAAGCGGTTATCCATCTCTCATATCGTGCCTCAAAGGTCCCTTTGTAACCATCTGCCCCAGCTATAAAGAATCTTGCCCATTGATTCTTACTGTCCTTTGCCAGTAAATTTTCCCCTTTTTCAATAGCCAGATCACAATAACGATAGAATTCATCCGCTTTTTTATTGGACTGATACACAGCGCCCCAGGAATCCAGGACTACTGCCATAAAGAAGTAACCAGCCGGGTGCTCCGGATATTTTTTTATGATAAACCTGGCCCCATCTTCTGCTTTTTTAAACTGTTCTTGATAGATAAAGTCTATTGTAGCCAATGCAACCGACTGAAGGTCCTGGGGCAGAGGCTCTAATGAAGCAGCATTAATTATTAACCAAGGTATGCAAATACATGTAATTACTATACGACTATGGCATTGGAGGCTTTGAACTGCTATCAGAATGACTGTATGAACTGTACTCATTAAAGTATCGATCCCACATCCGCTTGCCAGTATGGTAGCGGTATTTGCGAACAATCTTTTTCTCAATGTTTTTGAGGAAATAGAAATCCACTACCGCTTTTTTTGAATAATCCCAGGCATCATACTGCTTGTAAAAAACAATTTCATATCTGGGTTTTTCCATCAATGCCGAATCAGGTATCCCATCAATAATAGCTTTAAGATCGTCTTCGAGGATGACCTCAAGCTTTTTTCTGGCTAATTCATCACTCTCTCCACCGCATGAAATCTGCATCAGGACCAAACCAGGCAGACATAACAGCAGGAGAAACTTATTACCCCGGCATTGTTTGAACGAAAAAAAGTTTCGTCTCATATCGTATCATTCTCCCTGAAAATGTTCAACCGTGTTACAGGATCGAAAAGATGAATTCGTCTTCCATCGACAAAAACCGTTAATTTTTTTTCCGGCAATATATCTTCCTCCCTGGTCATGATAAATCGTACTATGGGACCATCCCCACAACGACCTACTACCAGACTTCGGTCGCCAAGGTTTTCCACCAGTTCAACAGTTAAAAAGATATGAGTGTCGGTATGTCTCCTTTGAGCCAGATGTTCAATGTAGTAGATATTCTGAGGTCTGATGCCTACCAATACCTTTCTGCCCTCCATACCCGCAATTTTCTCTGTTCTCTCTCTGTCCAGTTTTAAAAACCCGATCTCGGTTTTCACCCCACTGTAATGCTTTTCTATGCAAATCTCTCCGTTTACCAGATTAATAGGTGGACTTCCGATAAACTCGGCACTAAAAACGGTTTTTGGATTGTCATAGATCATTTTGGGTTTATCAAACTGTTCGATATGGCCATTATTAATGAGAGCTATTCTTTCGCTCATCGTCATTGCTTCAACCTGATTATGGGTCACATAAATAATTGTCTTGCCCACATGACGATGAATTCGCTTAAGCTCCTCAATTGCTGTTTCCCTTAGTGCGGCATCAAGATTACTGAGCGGCTCATCCAATAAAAGCACATCCGGATCAAGCACCAGAGCTCTGGCCAACGCTACTCTCTGACGCTGCCCCCCGGAAATCTCTCTGGGAAGACGATTCTCCAGACCATCAAGATGTAACAATGGAATTACCCATGAGAGCTTCTGCTGCACAACATTCGCTTCAGCTTTATTGATTTTAAGGCCAAAAATGATATTTTGCATAACAGACATATGAGGGAAAAGCGCATAACTTTGAAAAACCATCGCAATTCGGCGTTTCTGAGAGGGAATATTATTATATTTTTTCCCTCCGATTATTAATTCCCCTTCTTCGATTGTTTCCAGACCTGCAATCATGCGCAGAAGAGTCGTTTTTCCACAACCAGATGGCCCCAGAAGAGTAACAAATTCTCCACTTTTCACACTCAGATCGAGTTTGCTTATTACAGTCGTGTTCCCATATTTTTTGGTGATCGACCGTAAGATTAAATCAGCCATAATCTATTCCTATTTAACCGAACCGGTTGAAATCCCTGCTATCATGTAGCGCTGAACCAAAAAGCTGAAAAGAACCACCGGAATACTTAAACATACTGAAATAGCTGCCAGAAGATTCTGTGGAGCCGCATGTTTAATTCCGTTAAGATACAGGGTCATAGTAAACAATTCCTGCCTTCCAAAAACAATGTAGTATGCAAAAATAAACTCGTCCCAGGAAAGCAAAAATGTATAAATGGCTGCTGCTGCTAACCCCGGAACTGACAACGGCATTAAAATTTTCAGGAAAGTCTGGTATCTGCTTGCCCCCAGAACCCAGGCCTGCTGTTCAAGTTCAACCGGTATAGACTCAAACGCTCCCATTCCAATAAATATTACATACGGGAGGGCCAGAAGAGTATGGGAAAGAATAACTCCGGAAAAGGTCTGATGAAGTCCAATATGAATGAAAAACTCTGTAATTGGAATCACTGAAACGATGTCAGGAAACAAACGTACCGATATTATTCCCAATAGCACCATCCTGCGCCCGGGAATGCGGTATCTGCCAAGAACATATGCTGCAGGAACACCGATTATCATGGATAAAAGCACAGTCGAAAATGCTACTATCACACTGTTTAAAATTACCTGATAAAAGTTTTGATCTGTAAAAAGATAGGCATAACTTCTTAAGGTAGGATTCTCAGGCCACAAGGGAACCGGTGCACCACCGGTATTGATACTTCCGATATCACTGATGGAATATTTAATCAGAAGATACACCGGCACAATCACCATTAATACAGCAAGTAAGATTCCCGCAGCCCATAAAAAACGCTTTGTGGAAGCCATCGGTAATTGCTTTGAAAAAGAGAACATAATTAGCGTTTATAGACCGCCTTCTGTAACAGGTCCATTGATTTAAAAATCAGAAGTGTCGAAATAAGAATGCATAAAACCATTATCATAGCGACAGCTGCAGCCTTATGTGAATTGCCTACATCGTAATAATAAAAATCAATAAGAGTACCTAATAAGCGGTATCTTCCAGCCAGAACATAGGGAAAAATAAACTCCTTCCACATTTCTACTGTGCGCAGCAGAAGCACTGTTGACATTGCAGGTAGAATCAGTGGCAACATTATACTGAAAATCCGTTTACGTAACGATGCTCCCATTGTTTTGGCAGCATCAAAAAGCTCCGGATCTATATTGTTTAATCCAGCCAATAATACCAGCATAGAAATAGGCATGTCACGCCATACTTTCCCTAATAGCGAAATACCCATGGCAAAAAGTGCAGAACCTCGCCAGTTTACCGGTTGATCCAGAATACCAGGAAAGGGGGGATAATTTCCGGTTAATAGATGATTTAGATGCCCGCCAGGATAATCAAAAAGTATATACAGAAGCATCGCAGTCACCAGAGCCGGTATGGCAAGTGGAATTAGGAATGTACTCCTTATCAAGCCTCTCATAAAAAAGCTCTGATATAACAGCAATGCCAGAAAAAAGCCAATAAGAAGTTCCAGCGGAGTACCAACCAGAGTAAAAAGAAAAGTATTAAAAAGTGCCTGGCGGAAATACTTGTCACTAAAAAGTTCGATCAGCGGTTGTATCGAAGGAAAATCGATGTTTTGGGTCTGATCAGATAAACTCAACGTCCCCAGATAAACAAATACAACAATCTGAAACCCCGAAAGATAAAGCGCAGCCGGTATAAGCGGCCACGCCTTTTTTATCCACTCTACTATATTAGTGAAAAAAGAAGTGATCATTGACTAATATCCGTTTATTGCGGATAATCGCCTCCGAGCACCTCTTTCTGTTTATCCAGATAGTCACTTGCGAGTCTCATTTTCATGGTGGCAAAATTCATTGGTTCGCCATCAGCCTCTTTGTATTCTACACACAACCCATACCAAGCGTCGATAATGTTCTGGCTAAGTTCTGCGTAAGTTTTTACTAAAGGCACAGTTGTAAGCTCATTAAGTGTGATCTGATCCACAGATACCTTAAAAATGTCTCCCACCCATCCCTGATCAAAGACTTGTGGAAGTTTGTTCAGGATATCTTTTCTTACCGGCACCATGCCAAAACGTGAACATTCTTTAGCCTGTATTTCTCTGCTGGTTATGAAACGGGCAAGTTTGTACGCAAGCTTTGCATCGGGTGCGGTTTTTGGGATACCCCACCACCATCCGCCAGTAGAAATGGATCTGGTTCCCTCAAAAACAGCTTTCCCTGCAGTGTCCAGTTCAAAGGAAACCGCCTTTGGAACGACCGCCAGTCCCATATCATCTTCTTCAGGAAGATAGCTGCTCATTAACGGATCATCTTTCCATCCATGGATAAGAAATGCATCGATCTGTTGAATATTGGTAAGGAAAACTTTACCATCTTTGATAGCGTTGTAAATGTTTTCACCCTTCCAGCTTTCTTGCCACATTCCCTGGTTGTACAATCCGTTTCGAATAAATACCCGTTCCCAGACAAATGCAGAGACATTCTTATCAGCAGTGAGACTGAGAATATCATCTTTTGTAGCACCCAACTGTAAAGATTTGTCCACCAGATCCAGTGCGGTACCACCGTAACGAGCACCTCTATGAGCAATGCGACCCATTTTCACACCATTATAATCCTCATTCGCCCATATTGAACCTACTACATAAAGATCATAGAAATCCCACTGAGCCGGATCGCTCTCCAATGAGTAACCAGCAGGTAACCCGTAACCATTCTGAGCTTTCAGCTCATCATTAATACGGTTACGATGCTTTTCAAACTTTGAAACTGCATCAGCAACTTTAGATTTTCTGTAAAAAAGTATTCTGGTTTCCAGTTTCCTAGGCAGATAGTATGGCAAGCCATCAAAATAACCCAGTCCACTGGCCAGCTGATGATACTCAGCAAGATCCTGTTTAACCTGTTCAGAATCAATTATCGAGTAAAGATCTTTCAAATACCCTTTGGAGACAAGAACCCGTGTCAGTTCAAATGGAGTTTTAACCAGAGCGATCGATGGATCTTTCTTTGATGACTCAAGTTTCAGTAAACGTTCGATATCCCATTCATTATTAAAGGTCAAAACAGAAACCTTACAGTTATTCTGTGCCTCAAAACTTGGAATTATCTGTTCCTTAAAGAATTTCTCCTGAGCATTCATCATTCTTAAAAGCACAGTGATCTCTTTTTTCGGTTCACGGTTACTGCAACCAATCAATAATCCGCTTACCGCCAGGCTGATAATAAAACGATACGAACGACAGAGTCTCATAAAGAGCCTCCTTTCTCAAAGACGAGATATTTTCCTTTCATTTTTTCCTTTTCCTCCTACTCTATAAGTTAAATTTTGACATCATATCAAGTAAAGAATTCTTCAGTATTTAAATCAATATCCGATAAATAATTGCCACTTATCTGCCTTCTAAGATCCAATACAGTATCGCCCCTTTTTTTAAGCCTCTCACATAGAACTTCCAATAGACTTACAGCTATATCCGGTATCTCCAGAAGCAGCTTTTTAAATATTCCGCGCCTGATAATGAGCAGTTCACACTGTTCATCAGCATAAGCACTGGCAGTTCTTGGAGTCTGAGTAAAAAGGCCAATTTCACCATAGGTATCTCCGCTATTGACTTTTCTTAAAACGGTACTGAGATCGCCTTCGCTCTTTACCACTCTGAGAGATCCCTTTTTCACTATATAGAGAATATCAGAAATTTCCCCCTGAGCAGAGATAAGGGCATCTTTGGGATATGCAGCCTCCTGAGCAATCTCTGCCAACCTCATCAGCTTTTCTGCACCAACATTTCTAAAAAGGACTGTTTTCTTTAAAAACAACACCCTTTCCAGTAAACCAAATGCCCCGATTTTTTTCCAATGCTCTTCATCCGTTGACTCAAGCATGTCTGCTGCTGTCTCAGACACCAGTTTATTCTGATCTGCAGAAATCATTTTCAATATCTCCCTGATAGAGTTATCAGTTCCTGATCCCGATCTTGAAATAGTGTACATAGTACATAAACATATCCACCGGTTATCGGATTTAAGAAAATAAATTAATCCCGATTCTATATGCGTTTGGTGGAATTGAAAATGGTTCTTACCAATTTTAGCCAGTGTTTCCCATGATTCGTTTTTTAACAAAGGCAAAACCAGTGAGCCAATTTTCTGATATGGGGTACTTTCGATAATCTCTATCAGATCCAACCGCTGCGTCTGTTCCCTTATGTCAATATCATTGTGATTCCAGGTCAATATCCCCTTTTTGTCTAGTAAAACCATGGCACTGACAGCCCATTCACAAAAACGGATAATGTTATCTCTCAGTGCCTCTTCAAGAATTCTAAAATCTTTGTTTTTATCTTTAGATTGAAGATTATACAATTGAATTGCATCCTTGTACACTGCTTCCAGTTCACTATAAATCCAATTTTTTATAGTTTCAGCAGTACTGTTATTAATAGACCAGGTCTTTCCAGATGACCTAACAGAATCTGCAATGGTTCTGAGACATTTAACCATTTCAAAAACCATACGGCGGTTTTTCACTGCAGGTAAAAACTCGATTAGAACTGGCCACAACTGCACACCAGTGCTTTCTATCACTTTTCCAGCGATAGAGATATGTTCTCGGTCCAAACCCTCAATAATTTTCAAAGCATTAATTCTGGTATCAGTTGGAGCATACTTCAATAACATCTCTACACTTTTTGTATAAACCTGAACCAGAGAAGAATTCAGATTCTGGAGTAAAATCTGCTCCCAACCCGGTACCTGCAAAATTCCGGTCAGATATATACCAGCTGCTCTTCTGTTAACGTTTGTGCTTCCCAGAAGGCTTTCCAGAAAGAGATTTACATTTATTCTTTCCTGCTGATCCCCCAGTTCCCATAAAAAACAGGCAGCTTCAATTTGAACCCGGATGCTAGGGTCAAAAAGCAGAAGTCGTACAGATGGTTTAAAATAGATTTTCCAGTGACAAAACATCCTGTTTAATGAATAAAGAGCATTTGCTCTTATTCTGGGATTTGGTTCTTTTAAAAGACTCTCTATAAAAGATCTACTGTAATAACCATAAAAGCTTTCCAGAGATCTGGCAATGTTCTCTTTTACCCGTACCGAGTCCTCCTTTTTGTAAATATCTATAATATGCTCCAAAGCCTGATTTGAACCCAGACCTGAGAGTAATTTGACTGATATTATTCGCATGTCTATATCTTCAGATTTCGAGTATTCACCAATTAGTTCCATTAAGCGCTTATCATCACCATAGCTGCTCAATCGTGCGTAAATTTTCTGAGGCTGGAGTCGCTCTCTGTTACCAGGAATCAATGAAAGTACATAGACCCGCCTGATCTTAAAAGCGATAATAATAAGAATTATGCAGCAAAACACAATCATAGCTAAAATCATGACTGGTTTATTTCTTAAGGCTATCAGCACCATCCCGCTTGCAATCATCGCCCCGGGCTTGATCAAACCTTCCAGAAATGTTTTTGCCCTTCCCCGTTTTTCTTTCTCTATTGAAGCAAAAAACATCTGATATATGGGTGAAAATGCAATCTCAAAAGTAATATAGCGGAAAAATTGCACTCCAATAAACCATCCAAAATACATCTGCTGATTCCCAATGCCTCGGAGTACAATCAAAAGCAATGCTCCAAACAACAGGATCATAGGCAGCAAATACAAAATTCTGGTGAAACCAATTCTGGCAATCAAAAAAGGCAATAAAAATCGTAACCCAATGATGGTAATGATTCCATGAACCAGGTAAAAGGAGAATTGAAAGGAAGCAATTGATCCGGAGGTCCTGAACCAGAGATGACATTTTTGCCAGAACAGATAATCGATGCTAAAGATTGCCAAAAAGATGAAAAAGTATAATATGGCCATGAACCTTACCAGTTTCAGAGCAAGGACATTTCCTATTATTCCTTTTATTCCAGGTACACTGCTTTCATGCAGCTCCTCCTTAGGAATCAATTTGTCTTTGAAAACATGCCGCATCTTCCGGGAAAAATTGAAAGCGACTATATATACCAAAGCCCACAGCGCTACAACCATCTCTGCAGAAACTAACTCAAGTAGTATTCTTGCAAAACAGGCTCCGGCCAACCCACCAGCAAAACCCCAGGCAGCAATTATTGGAAAAGCGTTTTTGGACTCACTGGTATTGAAGATGTCATTAGCAAAAGTCCAGAATGTCAGAAAAAGTATCGTTTTGGATAAATACGAAACAGGATAAAGCGAGGCCAGAACGTAAGTAAACCACTTAACATTAAAAACATCCGACACAAGCATTACTGCAAGTATCAGAAAGAGTATCACAGCTATACTGGAAAGCAGATTTGTCAGTAGTTTTCCGCGATCAATCCTATCGATGTACCGGAAGAATATCAGTGGCAATCCTAGGAGAAGAATGCCATTAAGCAGATAAAGATTGCCTATTATATCGGAACCCAGTGCACTTACGATCAGTGACAGTGAAACATTCTCACCAATTATCGCACCACCGAAAATAAAAGCCAGCAAAAAGGCCGGAATACTATATATATGGTTGAAAAAGCCTCTCATCTGCATCCGGTCATCTGAATATAACTGAAATTTTAATCAACTTAAATTGGAAAAATTCTTTTTTCTTCCAAATCAATAGATTAATAAACAAAGATATTCGTCAGATTTAAAAACAGGATTTATCCGTCTGAATTATAAATTAATTGAAAGAACGGGAAGTTATAGGAAGAAAAAAAGCGGAATTATCTTTTAATTCCGCTTTTTTGAACAGGTTAGAAACTGTAGGTAGCACTGACTCTGTTGAACAGATGGTGCTGTGGAGCACTTATTAGATTAGTCAATGTATAGAAAATATCCTCGGCAACTACGAAGTCTACCCGTAATCGGTTATCGATATTTAAACCAAATCCTACACCCAGAAGATCATCATCTAAACCATTATCGGAAGAGTTTTCTTCCATTCTGTAATCAGATGGTCCATCTTTGATGAATAAAACTTTTTTCTGACCACCAGCGCGCAAAACCAGCCAGTCAGTCCAGATATTTTTTTCGATACCAAAGCTGATCTTAGCACCTATATACTCATTTGATTGATCACCATTCGAATCCTTCTGTCCATAAAGAAATTCCAGACCACTCCAGAAAAATCCTTTATCGAAATTGAGATTAAGACCCACTCCAGCAGCCAAGTCAACTTGAGTTACATCATTTCGACTCAGCTCAAGCACATCTATTCGTATATGTGGTACAAAGTCTCCGTTAATATTTGGAAGTGCAGAGAAAAGTCTTCCTTCTAATCTTCCAAAATAGTCACTATCCGCCAGTTTAGTGTTACTTTGACCGTTGTTGCCATATTCTGCAGCGTATGCAGTAATTGTACCACCGCCAACCGAAAGCTCCAGATCCATGGATTTGGCTACCGGCCAGTTGATACCGATATTTCCTCTGTAAATAGCGCTTTTCAGTTCTCTTCCATTAGTCTCTTCTTTATTCAAAGCACCATAGGCACCAATACCCAGCATGCCACCGTTTTTCATCACATAGCCAAGTAAAAGATCAACTTTTCCCAACGGTTGGAGAACGGTGTCATTTTCTCCACCCAGATATTTTGGATTACCAGGGGTGAAATAATCCATCATTTCATCTCTTCTGTTAAACATGGCACCAAAGGAGATCATTGGATATTGATTTGCTCCATCAGTTCCATTATTAATAGAATATGAAACAGTAGCACCCCAGAAAGGATCAACCGGATCTCTGTTGCTTTTCCCCATAGCGGAGAATTGAGAGTTTATGTTGTCGCGTGTACTATCCGGCATATAATACCCAATGGATCCATAAACCATATTGGGGTAAATACTGATGTTAGCCGGATTCCTGAATATACTTACTTCATCCATAAAAAAAGCATCATGTCTCCCCATGGAAACAATTCTTGCATCTGTGGCATAACTACCGGCCACACACCCTGCTGCCAGCATCCACATCAGTGATTTATTCATATCCGAACCTCCCCTGTAAAAGCCTTTTATTTCAGGCGCTATAGCAATTGCAGTTTTTGTAGTGCTCTGGAATCAATAAAGGATGCATCTCCATGGTGATGCATCCTTTTACTTTGTCCTTTATCACACAAATCATAACATTCCAAATAGAGGAATGCAAGAGTGTTTGAGCAATTATTGAGAGAAAACAAACGGATAAACGACTTCGGTTACATCACCAGGTTTATCGATTTTTTCAAAAATCCAACGACGAATTTTGTCGGCGATTTCTTGTTCAAGACCAGGATCACCCATTGTAGATTCTACAACTTGACAGAAAATCACTTTACCATATTCATCGATGGCAAATTTAACGGTGACTTTACCTTTTAAGCCGGGCTTTTCACGGAGTCGTTTATTGTAAGCATGTCGAAGAGCCGCAATATTCTGCATAACCACACGCATAATACTGGCCTTACTTCTTCCACCGGTTAAAGCGGCACCTTTCATGAATTCCGCAGAAGTGATTTTTAGGGAACCACGTTTCTTAAGATCCAGTCCGCCTCCTCCATCACCTCCCATGAGTCCGCCAATCAGGTCATCTATACCACCTGCTCCGCTTCCGCCAAAACCGCTTCCATACCCGGCACCATAACCGATACCTGCTACACCTTTTCTCCCAACACCACCGCTACCACCTGATTTAAGACCTCCTACACCAGAGAGAATAGCATCGATGTCAGTAGCGAAACCGCCTTTACCGAAGATATCTGCAGAGGCAACCGATTTACCTTTTATCTGACCGGAAATAATACCAAGCACGCCTTTCTGGGTAACACGGGCTCTAGGATCTCCACCTCCACCCTGCATTCCACCGGATCCCTGGCTCTTTTTCGGCTTAAGAGACTTTTTCTCTTTATTAATTTCCTCTTCAGGTTTTTTCTCTTCCTTCTTCTTTTCTTCCAGTGTAGCAGAAATCTCTTC
>CAYPMS010000004.1:0-86038 GCA_964411655.1 uncultured Fibrobacter sp. | reverse complement strand
CAGGAATTCAACGTGGAGATATAATCCTGTCCCTTAATAACCAGCCGGTTAAAAACGGCAACGATCTTAGAAACATCGTAGCATCCATAAAACCAGGTTCCACAGTAGCAGTAACCATCTTACGGCAGGGCAAAAAAATCAACTTACGGCTAAAAGTTATAGAACGCACTCCGGAAGCACTGAAAACTACTGATCCCGCTAAACAGTCTGACAAATACGGTCAACCCAGATTCGATGGAACGGAGACTAAAACCGGTATAGCGGTAGCTAATCTAAATGAGGAGATCCGTAATCAATACAAAATCGCCGGTGATCTGCAGGGAGTGGTAGTCACCAGTATAGATCCATCCTTAACCGATGCTCGTACCCGCCTGCTTCCCGGAGATCTGATCATTCAGATTAAAGTCCAGGATAAAAAACCCCGCCAGATTTTAAATGTCCAGGATTTTGTGGCCATTTCAGAAGCTTTGAGCACCGGTCAATCGGTTCTGCTCCTGGTCAGAAGAACAGACACTTCCTTTTATGTGCCATTTGAATTTCACAATCCATAAGTTCAGCAACTCCTGATATTGTGCCACCTGTCTGTGCAATGCTTCACATTGTTAAGCCGTAGTATTAAGGACAATGGGAGATTCCCAAAGGAGTGGACTTATGGAAAAGAAAATCAATATCAATAAAGCTTCCAGAGAAGAACTACAGCAGATTAGCGGCGTTGGCAATGAAATGGCTGATGCTATAATCAGGTACAGAGATGTACATGGCAGATTTAAAAGCAAAGATGAACTGGATCAGATACCAGGTTTTTCAGAAATCAGAAGCCAACGCTTGAAAGATTCAGTAGAACTGTAAAAGTTAAATCAGTAACAGGAGGCAATTATGGCCGAAGATAAAACAAGAGGACAAATTGACTTAAACAGTGCAGATCTGGATACCATAGCACAGCTTCCTATGGTAGGAGAAAAGAGAGCACATTTTATCGTTGATCATCGTCCTTATGAATCATGGGATGATCTAAAGAAAGTTCCAGGACTTTCGGAAGGAATGATTAACGATCTAAAAAACAGTAATGCTACACTGGGTAAAAAGTAGCATAACTCCGGGAGGAATACTATTCCTCCCGGATTTTTCTTAGTTAAGCACAGCACACAACTGAGGACTGTTCTCGCAACTGTAAAAATCGAGAAAGCTCCAGATTCTCAAGCTGCTTTCCAGAACGCAAATGGCTTCACGATAAATTCTTCTGAAGTATTTTTCTGCGATTTGAGTAACAGTTAACCTTTTGTCATGAAATTTTTCTTTTTCCTTTGCTGCCCGTTTCTGTATCTTCATTTGAATACTGCTCCAGCAGAGCTTCCAAAACCGGATCAAGTATCTTCTGGTCGAAAAATCCAGTAACATAGACTTTTGGTCCTGTATCTGCTGCATAATAGATATTCCTTTTCGGCCTTTAATCCCTGAAAAATTACGCTATAGTATAATAATCTTTTGCAGCAATTCAGAACTGAATCGTAGTATTATCTATCAAATAATCTTAATAGCCTGACCCGGGCAGCTTTGAGCCGCTTCACTGGCATTATCCTCAAGCTCCGGTGCGATTTTTCCGGAGATTGCATGTGCCAGACCATCATCACCCATCTGGAAAACCTCAGGACAAATAGTTGGACAAAGTTCACAACCAATGCAAGTGTCAGGATCTACTATTGCTTTCATGGATCACTCCTCGAAGGTGAGCTTTTTTTTCTGACTTAACCTTTTTACTTGCAAATTTTATTCCCTAAAATGATAATTTTTAAACTGGGAGGAATAAATTTTGCCCTCTTAAGTGACAATACAGCAATCATTTTGTATATTCCTGAGCTATTGACCTTATCAATAGGAAACATAATCAGGGGAATCCGGAGCATAAATGAAAAACCTTCAACGAAATTCTGATAAAAAACTCAATATTTTAATTGTCTCATCTGAAATGTATCCTTACGCAAAAATCGGAGGTCTGGCAGATGTGGTAGCCTCCCTATCCGGAGCACTTAAAAAAATGGGTCATGATGTGCGAGTTGTGATTCCCCGGTATGCCATGATCGATAAAGAATCTCTTAATGCCCAAAAAGTCGTCGAACCAATGGGGGTGTGGATGGGCAACAAAGAGGAATGGTGCACAGTCTATCAGATCACATCTAACTCGAAGGTACCGGTTTATCTCATCGAACATCAGCTTTATTTCGATCGATGGGGACTATACCACGATTCCTCCATGCATGACTATGATGACAACCCGCTTCGGTTCAGCTTCCTTTCCAGGGCAGCACTACAACTTTGTAAAGACATCCAGTTTAAACCCGATGTAGTCCACGCCAACGACTGGCAAACTGCACTCACCCCAGCTTATCTCAAAGTCTGGCACTGGAATGACCCACTTTTGGGATCTGCAGCCTCAATGCTGACAATCCATAACATTGCCTATCAAGGGATCTATCCCAAAAAACACATGGAATATATTGGACTTGGCTGGCATAATTTCACCGAAGACAAACTGGAATCCTACGACCAAATAAATTTTCTCAAAGGTGGCATCCACTACGCGGATGTAATCACCGCAGTAAGTCCTACATTCGCCAAAGAAATTACCGCCCCCTATGGAGGATTTGGCCTCTCACCTTATCTGGCTTCAAAAACAGACAGTCTGATTGGAATAATTAACGGAATCGATTATGCTGTCTGGAGCCCTCAAAATGATCAGTTGATTCCAGCAAACTTTTCCATACAGGATCTGAGCGGAAAAAAAATCTGCAAAAAAAAGCTTCAAAATACCTTCGATTTAGCTGAAGATGATCATGTGGCAGTTATTGGAGCAATAGGTCGTTTTGTTGAGCAGAAAGGCTTTCATCTGCTGGCCCAGACAATCGAATCGCTGATTCAGAACATGCATGTGCAATTTGTAATACTGGGAACCGGAGATAGAAACCTGGAGGAATTCTTCGGAAATCTTCCAGCCCGCTACAGTGGAAAAGCCGGCTCCTACATCGGCTTCGATAACTATAGGGCTCATCTGATCACTGCTGGCTGCGATTTCTTTCTAATGCCTTCCCTTTTTGAACCATGTGGTCTCAATCAGATGTACTCTCAACATTACGGTACCCTGCCCATTGTCAGAGCCACAGGTGGACTGGATGACACCGTAGAGAATTATGATGAAAGCAGTGGTAACGGAAGTGGGTTTAAATTCTGGGAACCTACCTCACATGCTCTTTACTATACAGTAGGATGGGCAATAAGTACCTACTATGATCGCCCGCATCATATGAAAATGATGATCCAAAAGGCGATGAGCAAAGACTTTTCCTGGGAAAGCAGTGCCAGCCATTACGTTGAGGCTTACCATAAAGCCATAGAGAATAAAAAGCGATTAGATGGAGAATACAAACCATATTACTGGTAAATGGTAATCGATCTCCCCATCGGTTTGAGAGAATTGGGTCAGGCGACCAGGTCTATAAGGTTACCCTTTCCCATTTCCTGGCCCAGGGTCATGGCAACATTCACTTTCATCATTTTTTCTACAGTTTGTATGGCTTTTGCCTGCGCAACCTGCATAATCTGATTAACTGCATCGACAGATTGTGTTACGTTTGAAATACCGTCCACGATAACCTCCCTGTTTTCATCTCTTTATACAAACATATATTTACTTATCGGCTAAACGACAGCATCTGTTTAGCATTTTTTTAAAATCAGAAATAAACTGCTACAAAGAAGCAAGATAAACTCAGCCGTTCCGGTTCTGTTTGGTCTTGGATCAGAATCAGTCCATCAACTCATCATCCACCACATCTACATCCTCTTTCCATGGAAGAAGGATATTTGATCTGCTGGCCTGTTTAAGTTTTCTGAGTGCTTTTATCTCGATCTGACGAACCCTTTCATTGGTGAGTCCCAGTTTTTCTCCGATCTCATTCAGAGTTTTAATTCTGCCATCATCCAGTCCAAATCTCATAATAACCGTTTTCTTCTCTTTCTGATCCAGAGAATCAAGTACCTGTTGAATGTGTTTTCTCAGTGAAGATAATGAGAGGCGGACAAAAGGATCTTCGGAGTTAGTATCCTCAATGTATTCTCCTATTGTGGTACCATCCTCAGAGTTTACTTCCATATCCAGAGAAATAGGATCGACAGCACATTCCAGAGCTGATTCTATTTTTTCAGGAGAACATCCAATACCCTCTGCGATCTCTTCCACCGCTGGCGGAGTTCCATTCTTCAAGCTCCATTCACGACTGAAGCGTTCAATTTTAGAAATTAGCTCATAAGTGTTTGCTGGTAAATGGATCGTTTTTGATTTTTCATGAATCGCCCGGGTGATTGCCTGACGTACCCACCAGATTGCGTATGTGCTGAACTTGTAACCTTTTCTGTAATCAAAATTATCCACGGCAGTGATCAGCCCTTTGTTTCCTTCCTGAATCAGATCGCCTATTTCAAGACCTCTGTAGGTGTATCTTTTGGCTATACTGACCACCAGCCTCACATTAGCCTCAATAATAGCGCTTTTAGCCTGATTTCTCATCTCCTCCCAATAGGAGAATGTCTCCAGATCCTCAGCAGTAGCCGATTCTGCCAGTATTTTTTTATACTTCTCCAACAGATCACGCACTCTTCTGGTGTTTAATCTTAACTGCTGACATAGTTCAACTATTTTGTCTTCCTTTAATTGCAGATCTTCAGTAGTTTTTTTTTGTGAAGGATTAGAGAGTGACTTTTTTAGATTTTCCAACTCCGTAATCGCTTTCTTCAAAGATTTTACTTTTTTGAAGAAATTAAGCTTCATTTCTTCAATTTCAGAGGGATTCTTCACTCGATCTTCTTCAACGCGGAGGATATCGGCACATTCGATTTTCCCCTCCTGCAGTTCCTTAAACATACAAAATATGGCTTGATGTATCTGAGATTTCCTGAAGGCCATATCAAGCAGTTTATACTGAGCAAAACGCATCAGAATGGAATATTGTACCTCCTGACCACGGCTCATGAGTGGAACCCTGCCCAGACTGTTCAGATAAATCCATGTTGGATCAGAATAATGGTTTTTTTCCAGTTCCGGGCTTCGATTATGCTCCGGTCTGTAATTAATGATTTTTCTGGAGGAGCGTATAGAGATATTTTTCTGATCCAAATATTCTCTTATCTGTTTTGCCGATAACTTTTCACTGCAGGAATTCTCTATCTGCTCTTCAGTAATGAAACCCTGTTTGCGGGCGATTTTCTGCAGTTTTTCCAATGACAAATTCAGCACATCATTTCTTTCTTTACTGATTACATCCATATTCTGGCCCTTAAAAATGTATTTTCCCCATATTTTATGATACTTCACCAAATCAATCAAGCCTTATAATTCTGTACACATAAAACGAAGATGCTATTGTTTTGGTACAGTAATAAATAAAAATGGGTCCATTCCATTCGGAATGAGACCCAATGAGCCAGTAATCAGAACTAAACTGAGGACTCAGGCACAGTTACTCTTACGCAGTATCTTCAGTGCCATTGGATCATTTCTGACCATTCTTTTGACCGTTGTTTCCATTTTTCCCGTTTTGACCATTTTGTCCTTTTTTAGTGGAAATTTCGGTTGCTACTTTTCGATCCTGCATTTCTTTATACTTAACCTCAACTCTGGTACCTTGCGTCAGTTGCTTCATATTCATTTTGGTTTTTCCATCATAATGAATAGTCTCTGACTCGCCATCAGATCTGATAACAATAGTGCTGTCATCTATGTTCAGTTCTTCAATAGTACCAGTGAGCTTCATTTGGCTTTGACCATTTTGGCCGTTTGAGCCATTGGAGGTGGTTTTTCTAAATGAAGTCCTTTTAAATAAAGTACCCTGAGCATTCTTAGTTTTAACAGAGGTTAACTCCTTCTTTCCACCTCTTTCCACATATTTTGCTTCCACTCTGCTTCCCTCACTTAACTGCTGCTCAGGAGGCATCTGAGTATTGGAGGTGATATAAAGAGTATCGGTAGCATTATCAGTTTGCAAAACAAGCATGCTGTCAGTTGTGTTTAATTCTCTTACAGTTCCAGAGATGGTAGTGGTGTCCATAGAACCATTCTGACCATCTTGCCCACCCATTCCATTTTTATTACCGGCTGCTAAAACCAGTGCAGAACAAGTCAGAGCTATTGTTAAGACATTGCGCAGCTTCATATGTACCTCCCATTAAAAAAGTTGCATAACTAACATAAGCTAGCGCACATTTTATACTTACCATCAATAAATATGCCATCTAACAGCTACCTATTTGCAGAATCATTCCACCACTCTGCAAGTAAAGACTGATTTCTTAACAGGTCTTTTTCCCCATATCCGATTCTCAATATGAAAAAGCCATAAATTCCTTGCCGATGAATCGCTTAACAATCAGAAGAAGGTATCAGGTAATTTAAGCACCTGATACCTTCTTCTCTTATGATATAAAATTCTCCAGAGTATCTATATATATCTTCTCGTCTTCTATTTCATCTTCCAGATCCTGTGCCAATTCCGGAATCTGTATATTTTCCACCATTCCCTGGAGTTCTCTGCTTAGCAGATTCTCATTTTTTTTGAGTACCTTCACGATATCCTCATCGTTCATCTCATCATTAACTAAACTGATTTCAGGAGATATTTCCCCCAAATAATCAGCCTCCTCATATCCAAACTGTTTAATATACTCTTTCAGACTCTCCATTCTCTCCATATGCGCGCCACTCATCTCAATCAATTGTTGATGCAGCTCTTCATCTTGTATCAGATCCAAAGCCCGTTCATAATTCCAGGCACAATCCTCATACAGCTTGACCAGTCTTTTCAGACCTTCCGCAATTTCCTTATTGTTCATGTTACCTCCCTTCCTTATTATTACGATTTTATCGTTAGGAAAGTCTGCGAAAAACAGATGTCAGGATTAATAACAATCAGGGATGAATACTAACTGCAGAATTAAGCGGAGTAAGGAAAAAAAGAGGAATCAAATGGAATTAAAACAGTGGGGGGAACAATAATTCCCCCCATCAAACGATTTACCGTTTTACACTTCGTATTTCTTCCTGGATCTCTCTGTTTTGTGGATCCAGTTTGCGAGCTTTCTCGAGATGTTCAGAATAACCTGCAAAGTCTTTCTGCTTTTTTGACAACCGTGCAAGTCCAAGATGGGCCATTGCATTTTTGGGGTCGGCTTTCAACGCCCGATCAAAAAAGGTTTGTGCCCACTGGTATTTACCCTGAATCAAATAGATGTTTGCTCTTTCGCATAAAGCAGGTGCATAGTTTTGATCGATGTAAAGAATTTCCTTGTAAGTTTCAATAGCATCATCATACTTTTTCTGTCCGGCTTTGATTCTGCCAATCATCATCAAGGCCTCCAGATTTTCGGGGTCCTTAGATTTGACCTCCTGCACCAGGCTGAGAGCATCATTGGGTTTTCCCAATTCGAAAAGCACTCTGGCGTATTTAATCATTACATCCTTTTCTCTTTTTACCGATATCAGTGCTCTTAACTCTTCAGCTGCCTTTTCAAACTGGTTAGTCTCTATGTAGACATCAACCAGCACCATTCTCAGATCATCATCTACTTTCCCTTTTGTAATTCTCAGAACTTTTTCCAGAAGGTCAGCTCCCTCTTTTCGGCGTTTGGTCATGATATAACCTCTGGCCAGTAAAGTCATTATTTTAGGATCGTTTTCCTTTTGCGAATTAGCGATTTCCAGGAACACCATGGCATCATCAACCATTTTTCTGGAAAGAAGAATTTCACCTATTTTTCCTATTGCTTCAGCATCTTCGGGAGCCACTTCCAGATACTTTCTGTAAGCGTTAATCATGCTCTGATCTTTTTTCATTCTCAGATAAAGGCTCCCCAGCTCAAGCCAGACCTTCGGCATAGAGTCGGTGAGAGTTGTCACTTTTTCCAGATACTTGACAGCATTCTGTTCACCACCACTCTGACGGGAATAATAGATACCCAACTTCATATAGTTGCGATAATCTTTAGGAAATGCTATCAGGTTTTCCTTATACATTTTAACAGCTTCAGCAGCATTTATGGTTTCATAGACAACAGCCCTTTTGTAAGAAGCATCCGGATCCTTAACTCCTGGAATTTTTACATATTCATTAAGAACTTCTGCGGCTTTAATCTTTTCACCACTTGCTTCATAAGCTTCTGCCAAAGATTTGTAGGCCACATCTTTTGAAGCAAAATTACCTTTCAGATCGCGAACCTTTTCCAATGTAATGATAGCATCTTTATTGTTTTTTGTATAAAGTGCTGAAAGTCCCAACTCAATCAGGAACTGAGGCGAATTATCATCTTTTACCATATTAAAATACTTATAGGCATTGGAATAATCTTTAGCTGCATAGTAGTGTCTGCCAACCAGCTTCGCCACAGTGTAATCAGTTGGAGCCTTATCTATATATTTTTTGTAAGCAGTTATGGCAGCATCTGATTTCTTCTGTCTCATATACAGATCTCCAAGCTGCTTGTACTCATTTACAGCACCAGGATTCATAGCTAGAGCCTGTTCGTAAGTCAGTGCAGCACCCTTCAGATCACCCTGTTTCATCTGGCACTCGGCCAGAGATGATAGTATCTCTGCATTTTTAGTATCAAGCTGCGATGCCTTTTCAAACATCTCTATTGCTTTTGCATAGTTTTGAGCATCACTGTAGATCTGCCCCAACTGACTGTATATTGAAGCATCTGCTTCACCAGCGTCTATAGCCCCTTGCAGTGCCGGCAATTTCTCCTGTGGTTTCCCTAATTTCAAAACCAGCTCAACATACTTCTTATAAAACCCTTTGATTTTAGGATCATATCTGAGTGCATTCTTGTAAGCAGCAAGTGCACCAGTGAATTCCTTTTTCCCATAAAGAGCATCACCCAAATCCTTTTGAGCTTCAGCATCTGCGGGTTTAAGAGCGGTATATTTTTTGAGATAATTCAGCGCATCTTCAGAAGCACCAGTTTTGTTACAGATTTCATAGAGCCGTTTGAATATCGATGCATCATTGGGAGTTATCAAAGCAAGATCTTTATAGACAATAAGTGCTCTGGCGAAATCACTGACTTCAAAAGCAGCTTCACCATACATGGAAAGAAATAATGCATTTTTCCGATCTGCACCTTTTACCATTCCCAGAAAATTAACCGCATCCTGGTAACTTTTGGCTTTAAAGGCCTGCTGACCCACTATTAATGCCACCTGGTCATCAGATGGGTTCTTCTCCAGGTATTTTTTGTAGTATTTCAAAGCAGATTCAGCTTTATTTTGCTTGAGATAAAGTTCTCCCAATTTCTTGTATTCCTGATCGGCAGTGGGATTTATAGCCACAGCCTGTTCCAGAGTAAGAATGGCATCATTTATTGCACCTTTTTTGAGTTGGCACTCAGCAAGTGAGGTCAAAAGCTGAGAGTTTTTGGTATCAAGCTGAGCCGCCTTATCATACATGGAAATCGCCTTATCCAGAAGATTCTGCTTGCTGTAGATATCAGCCAGTTCCTTATACATTCTGGCATCTGCATCTCCCTGTTTTATGGCACCATTGATAGCTACCACCTTTTCTGCATCATTACCGGATTTAATCACCAGTTCAGCATACTTCTTATAAAAACCTTTTGCCGAAGAATCCGCTTTCAAGGCAGCCCTATAGGCAGTAAGTGCTCCAGTCTCATCCTTCTTCTCCAGAAGCATATCTCCCAGAGTAATCTGAGCCTTTGCATCTGTAGGTTTAAGTTCAGCATATTTCTTCAGATAATTGAGAACCTCATCCTTAGTTCCGGCACGACCGGCAATTTCATATAGTTTTTCGAAAACAACAGGATCCTTTGGTGTAATATTGGATAACTGCTTGAAAAGCTGATAAGCTCTGAACTCATCCTTTGCCTGATAGCACGCCATTGCAAATTTCATCAAATGATCTTTATCGGAAGCATCAGCACCGGTAACCATTGCCAGATATTTAACTGCTTCCTTGTGGTCATTATTTTTGAGAGCGTTCTCTCCGACCAGTCGGGCAATATTATTATCCTGACTCTTCTCCAGATAATTTTTATAGGCTTTTATTGCAGAGTCAGTTTTTTTCTGCTGCATGTAGAGATCCCCAAGTGCCTTATACTCTTCATTGGCGTTGGGATTCATGGCAATGGCCTGCTCATAGGTTAGGATTGCAGCACTAAGAGCACCGCTTTTAGCCTGAGACTGAGCAAGCTTAATCAATAAAGATCCATCCTTAGGATTGAGCTGACTGGCTTTATCATACATGGTAACAGCTTTGGTGAAATTACCCTGCTTATAATAGATTGAGCCCAGTGTCACATACATCCCGGCATCCGCTTCACCGGCGGCAATAGCTGCATTAAGAACGGAGATGATTTCCTCATCTTTTCCACTTTTCATTACCAGTTCAGCATATTTTTTGAAGAAACCCTTTGCTGAAGGATCAGCTTTCAGAACAGCACTGTAGGCAGTCATAGCACCGTTTTCATCCTTACGCTCATAAAGGGCATCTCCCAATTCTCTTTGCTTTTCTACATCAGCAGGTTTCAGTGCGGTGTACTTTTTAAGGTAACCAAGAGCTTCATCCCTGGCTCCCAGCTTGCCTGCAATGTCATAAAGACTAAGCATTACATCAGCATCAGCTGGAGTACTCTGTGAGAGCTGTTTGAAAACTGTATTTGCTTTCTGGTAATCTTTGACCTGATAACATGCCTCACCGTATTTCTTGAGTAAAGCCGGATTGGTTGCATCCTTTCCACTTACCATTGAGAGATATTTTATAGCTTCATCATATTTTTTGGCCTTGAAAGCATATTCACCCACTTCTTTGGCCAGATCGCTATCAGCATTTTTCTCCAGATATTTTTTGTAGTTACTGATTGCAGATTCGGTTTTATTGTCTTGCTTATATAAATCTCCCAGGGTTTTATACTCTTTGGATGCCTGTGGATTCATGGCCACAGCCTGTTCGTAAGTCATTATGGCACCATTGATTTTACCACTTTTTGCCTGTGACTCAGCAAGTAAAAGCAGTATCTGCATGTTTTTAGGATCCAACTGAGAAGCTTTTTCGTACATCTCTACCGCTTTCGCATGATTACCCTGCTTGGCGTAGATAGAAGCAAGACGTTCATACATCTTAAAATCAGCTTCTCCGATAGCAATCCCGGCATTAAGAACTGCTGCTATCTCCAGATCTGTTGCAGAAGAGTTCATTATCAATTCTGCATACTTTTTATAAAAACCGCTTGCCTTTGGATCCGCTTTCAGAACAGCTTTATAAGCCGCAATAGCACCAGCATTGTCCTTCTTTTCAAAGAGTTTGTCTCCAAGTGTACGTTGCGCATCCACATCCGCGGGTTTTAATGCAGTATACTTTTTAAGGTATAGAAGGGATTCATCACTTTTACCGGTTTTTTCAGCAATTTCGTAGAGATTTTTGAATACCTCAGCATTACCTGGAGTTTTTTCTGCCATTTTCTTATAAATATCATAAGCTTTGGAATCGTCCTTAACCTGACGATAAGCATCTGCAAACATTTCCATAAGTGCAGGATTTTCTGAAGCAGGACCGCTTACCATGCTCAGATATTTAATGGCCTCACCATAATCTTTCCTGGAACAGGCAAATTCACCGATTTCTTTGGCCAGATCATTGTCACTGTTATTTTCCAGATACTTTTTATAGTTCTTAATTGCAGACTCGATCTTTTTATCTTTCTTATACAGATCACCAAGTACCTTATATTCTTTACTGGCTTTTGGATTTAAAGCAACATATTGCTCATATGTCATTATTGCAGCGCTGGTATTGCCACTTTTAGCTTGAGACTCTCCTAAAAGAGAGATTACTTCAATATTTTTAGGATCGAGCTGTGAAGCTTTTTCATAGAGTCCTACTGCTTTAACATGATCACCCTTTTTGCTATATATGGAAGCGAGATGTTTGTACATGTTAAAATCAGCTTCACCGGCGGAGATACCAGCATTCAGAACAGCGACGATTTCTTCATCTTTTGCATCAGAGTTCATTACCAGTTCTGCATATTTTTTGTAAAATCCCTTTACATTAGGATTGGTTTTAAGGACAGCCCTATAGGCAGCCAGTGCTCCGGCATTATCCTTTTTCTCATATAAGATATCACCTAATGTACGCTGGGCTTCTACATCATCGGGTTTCAATGCAGTATACTTTTTAAGGTAAACAAGAGCATCCTCTTTGGCACCCAGTTTTCCGGCAATTTCATAAAGTTTCTTGAATACATCAGCGTCTGTGGTGGTCTTTAATGCCAGTTTTTTGTAAATATCGAATGCTTTGGCTTCATCCTTGTTCTGATAATAAGCATCAGCATACATCTTCAACAGAGCCGGCTTTTCGGCTTCGGCTCCACTGACCATGCCCAGATATTTTATCACATCGGTATAATTTTTCTGAGAATAAGCAAACTCTCCAATCTCCCTGGCAATATCATTGTCGCTGTTTTTCTCCAGATATTTCTTATAGTTTTTAATGGCAGATTCTTTTTTGTTGTCTTTCTTATAAAGGTCTCCCAAAATTTTAAATTCTGCGTTGGCATTAGGATTCATGGCAATTGCCTGCTCATAGGTCATAATTGCAGCGCTGGTATTACCATTTTTAGCCTGAGATTCTCCCAATAAAGAAATCAACTCAACATTCTTAGTATCAAGCTGTGAAGCTTTTTCATACATTTGAACAGCTTTGGCATGATTACCCTGTTTACTATAGATGGAAGCCAACTTTTGATACATGTTAACATCAGCTTCACCAGCAGCAATACCAGCGCTGAGGACAGAAATTAATTCCTCATCGCTTGTCGAGAACTTCATTATCAAATCTGCATATCTCTTATAAAATCCTTTTGCATCAGGTTTAATTTTGAGAACCTGCCTGTAGGCAACCAATGCCCCGGAACTGTCTTTTTTGTCATATAGTTTATCACCCAAAGTACGAAGTGCTTCAACATCGGTAGGCTTTAGCCCAACATACTTTTTAAGATAGGAGATATACTCATCACTTTCTTTGGTTCTTGCAGCTATTTCGTAAAGATTTTTTACTACATCGGCATCAGAAGGCAATTTTGCATTGAGCTTTTTGAGTATCTCGTATGCTTTCTGGTCATCTTTAGTCTGAGAATAAGCATCTGCAAGCATTTTCAAAATAGCCGGATCATCGGCTGCAGGCCCACTGATCATGCTAAGGTATTTGATGCTTTCAGCATAATTCTTTTTAGTATAGGCGAATTCTCCAACCTGTTTTGAAAGATCATTGTCGCTGTTTTTCTCCAGATATTTCTTATAATTTATAATCGCAGATTCGGTTTTTTTATCTTTCTTGTACAAGTCTCCAAGAATTTTAAACTCGTTGTTTGCCTGAGGATTCAGGGCCACAGCCTGTTCGTAAGTCATGATTGCTGCAGATGTATTTCCGCTTTTTGCCTGTGCGTCTGCCAATGCAGAGATAATCTCCACATTTTTGGTATCAAGCTGTGAAGCCTTCTGGTACATCTCTACGGCTTTCAGGTAGTTTTTCTGTTTGCTGTAAATATCTGCAAGACCAATGTACATCTTAACATTTGCTTCACCGGAACTTATTCCTGCCTGAAGAGCAGCTGCGACCTCTTCATCCTTAGCACCTGATCCAATCAGAAGATCGGTGTATTTCTGGTAGAATCCTTTTGCCTTGGGATCAGCTTTAAGAACAGCCCTGTATGCAGCAAGTGCCCCGGAACTGTCTTTTTTGTCGTAAAGTATATCACCCAAAGTACGCTGTGCTTCGACATCAGAAGGCTTCAGTGCAGCGTATTTTTGCAGATAAGTCAGCACATTTTCTTTAGTACCTAATTTTCCGGCAATTTCGTAGAGTTTCTTGAAAATGTCGGCATCAGCATTGGGCTTTTCTCCCAGTTTCCTATATATATCGTATGCTTTTGCCTCATCTTTACTTAGGTAATGAGCATCCGCATACATTTTGAGAAATTCCATTTTCTCGGATTCCGGCCCGCTTACCATTCCAAGATACTTGATCGCATCTGCATAATTTTTCTGAGCAAAAGCATATTCTCCAATCTCTTTTGCCAGGCCGTTATCGCTGTTTTTCTCCAGATATTTTTTATAACTTTTAATAGCAGATTCAATCCGGTTGTCTTTTTTGTAAAGATCACCAAGTATTTTGTATTCCTTGCTGGAACCAGGATTCATGGCAACGGACTGCTCATAGGTCAGGATAGCTGCAGAAACCGAGCCTGCTTTGACCTGACATTCCGCCAAGGCACTTAACAAACTGGTATTTTTGGCATCTAATTGTAAAGCCTTTTCATAACAGGGTATCGCCTTTGCATGATTGCCTGCATTTTTGTAAAGGTCACCAAGCTGGATATAAGTATTCACATCAGCTTCCCCGGCACTCACAGCTCCATTTAAAGCAAGTATCTTTTCTTCTGCAGTTCCTTTTTTGCTCAGAAGCTCCAGATACCTTTGATACAATCCTTTGGTTTTGGGATCAGCCTTGAAAACCGCTTTAAAAGTCTCCAGTGCACTGTCGGTATTCTTCAAATCATAATAAAGATTTGCCAGAACCAGAAGCATTGGAGTATCCTCAGGCTTAAGGCTGCAGTATTTTTGCAGATATTCGGCTGCAAGTCCCTGGTTCATTTCTTTAAGAGCGATTTCATAGAGTATCTTGAAAGGTTCGGGATCTTTGGGATTGACAGTAGTGAGATCCTTGAAAAGCTCCGAGGCTTTCTTTAAATCATTGCCCTGATAGGCAGCATTTCCATAATGAAGCAGATAAAGAGAATCTTTGGTTTTTTTCCCGGTAACTTTCTGATAATATTTTACCGCTTCGTTATGATTTTTCTTTTCATATTCATATTCAGCGACCTGAAAAGCGATTGCAGGTTCAGATGCCTTTTCCAGGTATTTTTTATAGGCAGCAATAGCCTGATCCTTTTTGCCACTCTTGTTGTAAAGATCTCCCAGAAGTTTCAGTTCATCTACACTGGATTGATTAAGTGTAGTGACCTGTTCATAGGAAATAATAGCTTCGTCTGTTTTTCCAGCTTTTGCCTGGCATGCTGCCAGTTCCGAGAGAATAGCAGTGTTTTTGGGGTTAAGCTGCAATGCTTTCTGAAACAGATCACTGGCCGCAGCATAATTTTTTCTGTTAAGGTGGATATGTGCCAGATCTGTACAGATTTTTTCATCAGCTTCACCAGCATTAACCGCAGCAGTAAGAGCTTCAAAGATCTCCTCATCCAGAGTCTTTTGACCCTTTGGAAGAGGTTTTTTGGGAGGAGTCTGAGCCATCACCAAACCAACATAAGTCTTATAAAAGCCCTTTATTGCAGGATCAAGTTCAAGAGCGGTCCGGTACGAAGCCAGTGCTGCAGTTGAATCCTTCTTTTCGATAAGAAGGTTTCCAAGATCTTTATGAGCGGCAGCATCTTTAGGAGCCAGTCTGAGGTATTTTATCAGATATTCGGTCGCATCATTTTTGTTGTTAAGCTTAAGAGATATTGTATAAAGATTTTTAAAAACCGATGCATCGCCGGGAGTCAAGGATGCCAGATCTTTATAGGTTTCCAATGCTTCTTTGTGATCATTAGAAGAGAGCGCGAAAGCAGCATACCTTTGCCTGGATACCACATTTTTCCTATCCAGAGCCATAATGGTTTTATCTGCTTCAGCCAGCTTTGAAGTGTTTTTTGTCTGCTCATAACAGGTGGCCAGTTGCATCCAAATCTCTTTATCAGATTTGTCGGTTTTTGAGAGATTTTCCAGGATTTGTTGAGCAGCAGCATAGTTTTTATTCTGAAGGTGGATTTTTGCCTGGATAATCTGAGGCTCTCTGAGAGTAGAGTCCTTATGAAGAGCAGAACCAGCAGCATCCGCAGCAAGATCGTACTTTTTTAATTCCCATGCAGCTCTCATCATTCCCTGCGCTGCGTCTGCAGTCTGTTCCAGGGTGAAACTTTTCTGGAAATATTTCAAAGCATCTTCGAATTTTCCGGTTTTATAGCTATACTCTCCCAAAGACATATATACCTTGGGGTTATTGGGTTGCAGAGAGAGGAGTTTCTGATAGACCTGCTGTGCTTTGTCACCCAATTTTTCTTTGGTATACATATCAGCCAGCCTGGCATATGCTTCAACATTGTTTTTATCAGAAGCGATAATCTTTTCCAGCAGAGGAATTGCTTTTTGTCTCTGACCCAACCCATCATAAGCTTCTGCAATTAAGAAAGATTGCTCCTGAACGATCTTTTCCTGAGGATCGGCTTTGCTTATAATCAGAAAAAGATTAAGCGCATCCTGGAAATCTTTCTTTTCCAGTTTTGCCCTTGCGACTTTTTCTCTGGCTAATAAAGCTTCTCTTGAAACTGAAGAACCGAATTTCTGAATTGCAAGCTCTAAGACCGAAGTGATGGAATCCTTAGGTGCACCATCTTTGCTGAGACAGTGACCGAATTTGTAGAGATCATCAGCACTTAAGGCGGACATCTCAAGTTTTCCATACTCTTGAGCAGCAAGGCTGAATTTCTCCTGCTTGTAATAGATTCTTGAAAGCTCAAGCCCGGCACTGCTGTTTTTAAAGTTTTTATCTCTGGTAGCCTCTTTGAAATAATGTGCCGCAGAATCCATATTCTGCTGTTTCTGATAAGCAGTAGCCAGTTTGAAGGCAGTCTCACCATCGGTTTGGGAATTGTAGGCAATCTTTAAAAGAGGCAGTGCTTTATCATATTTTTTCTCTTCATAATAAATATTACCTAACTCCCGATTAGCCATAGCATTTGATTTATCGGTTTCCACTACTTTCTCAAGAGCGGTTTTAGTTTCAGGGCTTTTCAATGCTATACAAGCCCTGGCATACTCCCAACTGGCTTCTCCGGTTGTTTTAATAGCCAGCGCTTTTTTGGCCATTTCCAAACCATTTTCGTATTGTTCCAGATTATTATTGATACGGGCAGCACCCAGATGAGCTTCATAGTTTTTAGCATCATTTCTAATTGCCACCATATAACAAGCCAAAGCTTTTTCAGTCATTTTCTGTGCTTCATGGGCAACACCCAGCTTGGCCCATATAGAAGCATCCCTTTCTCCGATAGGGATTTTTTCATCGGCATATTTGATAGCTTCGCTAAAATTTCCAGCATTGAATAGTTTATCGAAAGCATCATCTGCAACGCAGAACCTGCCTAAAACTGCCAGTAATGCCACCAGACGAATACCAAACGTGGCTGAACGGGTACTCATATGCAATTTCCTCCAGACTTAAATGCTCGATTTATACGATTTAATTTTTCAAAACAAAAAAACGAAGATGCTGTTTTAAATCACCTATCTTTGAATTTATCACAGAGATGAAAAGTGAATTTTTATAAATATACATTGAGTTATTTATACATTGAAACACTCTTTTTAATAAAGCCACTATTTGTAAGCTGTTTTGATGGTATATTTCTTGCTTTTTTCCCTATTATGTAAGAAGAAACCTGAAATTCCCACAGCGGAATCAAATAGAAAGCACGTATCCTTCGCAAAGGGAGAAAATATGGCCAACGAGATGCCCAAAGTAATAGATTGTCAAGCAACCCAATGTGTTTACAATAAAGACAAAAGGTGTCACACTCCTGCTATTACAGTTGGAGATGATGAACCATGTTGTGATACCTTTTTTAATATTTCAAATAAGGGTGGTTTCAATGATGTAAACGGATGTGTAGGTGCATGTAAAGTTTCAGAGTGCCTGTACAACAAATCGTTTGAATGCAGCGCACCAGGGATCCATGTAGTAGTAATTAAGAATCATGCCGATTGCGGGACCTTCAAGCCCAGAAAATAAAAGCTGAGCAATCTTTGTAAGTCAATAACCTCCTTTCTCGCCCTGGCCAGAAACTCTTCTGGCCACTTCTAAATGCATCTTAAGCTGCCCAACCCACTAAAGCAGCATTTATTTTCCAATTCAAATATTTTTCAACAAATACTCAGTCTAATCGAAATTAAGAATGGATAATCGATGAAACAATTCTCTTCAACTATCATCAAAAACAGCAAACTCTGTAAGGATTTTTTTCAGCTGGATTTCTCCTGGGAATCCGAAAAACCCGAAGCAGGCCAGTTTCTCACAATCCGGGTTTCCGATTGCTCCATTCCTCTGTTGCGAAGACCTTTTGCCTTTTCTGCTTTCAATGATCAGCTCCATATTGCATCAATTATCTTTCAGCGCAAAGGTAAAGGAACCGACCTGCTGGCTGCCAAGGCACCGGGCGAAAAAATCGATGTAATCGGGCCTTTGGGAAACACTTTTCCTTTGCCAGAGAAAAACCAGAAACCCCTACTGGTCGCCGGTGGCATCGGGTTAGGCCCAATTCTTTTTCTCTCCAAGACTTTACAGAACTTAAACATCAGTTCTAAATTTATTTTCGGTTGCAAAAATAAACTCTCGATCCCCCAAAGCGACGAGTTTTTTTCCCAGCGTCCTTCAATCTGCACAGATGACGGCAGTGAAGGATTTAGTGGAACTGTAAGTGATTATCTTTTATCGATATGGTCATCTATCAGACCTGATTCGGTCTTCTATAGCTGCGGACCGCAACCCATGCTGCGTGCCTGTCATCAACTGGCACAGAAAAATGGCTCAATCAGTTGGATTTCTGTAGAACAGATAATGGCCTGTGGAGTTGGTGCATGCATGGGCTGTGCAGTTAAAATAAGACAGGAACCCGGCTATGCCAGAGCCTGCAAGGAAGGCCCGGTGTTTTGCGGTTATGATATGGTGTGGTGAAAAACAGGTATCCCTTTTATTTGGAGCATTGAATGGATCTTTCAGTAAAAATCGGTTCCAGAACCCTTTCCAATCCTGTCGGTGTGGCATCGGGAACATTCGGATATGGCAGTGAATATGAGAAGTTAATCGATGTAACAGCTTTAGGTGCAATATATACCAAAGCCGTAACCCTCCAACCCCGTGCCGGAAATGAGATCCCCCGTATCGTAGAAACCCCAGCCGGAATTCTTAATTCCATCGGGCTGGCTAATGTGGGTGTTGAAAAATTCCTGAATGAAAAAATGGAATGGCTCTCCAAAATGCCCTGCGCTGTTATTACCAATATAGCAGGAAGTACCGAAGAGGAATACGCCAGATTAGTAGAGAAGCTGGAATGTTGTCAATCGATCTGGGGCTACGAGGTAAACATCTCCTGCCCTAATGTCAAACACGGTGGACTGGCCTTCGGTACCAACCCACAAATGGTTCAACGTCTCACCGCTTCTTTGCGAAAACTGACCAGCAAACCTCTGATTATAAAACTCACCCCCAATGTTACCGATATTACCGTAATCGCCAAAGCCGCACAAGATGGCGGAGCAGACGCGGTCTCCTGCATAAATACCCTCATCGGCATGGTAATCGATGTCAAAAAGAAGGCACCTGTTCTTCCTATGAAAACCGGTGGACTGTCAGGCCCTGCAATAAGACCTGTGGGAGTGGCTATGACTTATCGGGTAAGCCGTGCCGTTTCAATTCCGGTCATAGGAATCGGTGGGATCATGAACACCGATGATGCTCTTCAATACCTGTTGGCAGGTGCATCAGCCATACAGATTGGAACCGGCAATTTCATAGACCCAAAAATCGCCACCACTGTACTGCAGGGAATCAGTGATTATTTGCGAGAAGAAAACCTGCAAAAAATAACCGATCTGCATGGTAAATTTTAGGTTTGAAATTTCGAATATCGGATTAGAATCAAGATTTGAGATTTAGGATTGGGGATTTACGCGGCAGCTCTATTTATACCCAACTGTCTCAAAGTAATTGGCAAAAATCAGAGGATCTGTAGTACTTCCTGTACTTTGCCAGCTCTCCCGACAATTTCTTAACCATGTTACTGCGCAAATCAGGCATCTAAACACTATAGGAAAATATCATCACGCGTATTCCGGTACTTCTAACATTTTAGAAGACCACGCACAATTACAACCGTAGGATGTTAAATCTATCATCCTAAAATCCGCAGTTGAATGCAGCGCATATGCGTAACCTAATGAGCGCTAAGCCATTCACGCGGTTTGGCCTTATCACGTTGCTGATAAGGTCTGCACCGCGTTCAAGTCTTATCATCTCAATATCTTACGCATCTGCATCCACATCAACTGCGGAATTTAGGATCATGGTATTAGGTTAAAAGTCCTGATCAGACATCCTGGTATTAAGCACTAATCCTACCAGCATAGCCACAGTAAGGGCAAATGATCCCCCATAGCTCAGAAATGGCAATGGAATACCGGTAACCGGCATCATTCCCAGAGTCATCGCGATATTAACAAAGGTATGAAATGCAATGATGGAGATAGATCCAACAATTACCAGGTTAAAAAAGCGGTTACGAATTGATTGTGTAATGAGATATCCCCGTACAATCAAAAACATAAAAAGAAGAATGACTATAGAACTTCCGATAAAACCGAACTGCTCACCAAGAACCGAAAAAATAAAATCGGTGTGCTGTTCAGGAAGAAAGGATAGTTTGGTCTGTGAACCCTGAAGATACCCCTTTCCAATTATATTACCCGAACCTATCGCTACTTTCGACTGAATTACCTGATAACCTGCACCAAAGGGATCAGCCTGAGGATTGATAAAACTAATGACCCTCATCTTCTGATAATCCTTAAGGAACGACCCCCATACTATGGTAATAAAAGTAGCAGAAACCAGATTGGAAATCACCACACCTAAGGTTACCAGTAATCTTGGTCTGGTGAAATATAAAAGCACGCAGATTCCCACAAAGAAGCCCCCCCAGGGAATTGCACCAGTTATCCCCCAACCATGTTCTGTTCCAAAAGAAAGGATAAGCGGGAAAGCGGACAATATAAGAGAGAGAACAGGAGATACCAGGTAGATGACTTCCAGGATAGTAAGTCCACCCCAGAAAAACATGGGAAGAGCCATCGCACAGAATACGCCTGCGGTTCCCAGATCCGGTTGTTTCATTACCAAAAGAAAAGGAATGCCAATAAGAATAATTGGCATGATAAAACTGGTAATCTTATTTAACGAAACCTCTTTTTCTGAAAGATAACGGGCCAAAGCTAAAAGCAGACCTATTTTGGCAAATTCTGATGGCTGGAGTTTTACACCGGCAATCATAACCCAGCGCTCTGCACCTTTTGCAGATACTCCCATAAACAAAGCCATAAGCAGCAAAATAATTGAACCACCATATAATACATATGCAAATCCATAGAATAACCTGCCCGGGACAGATATTATAGCCATTACGATTAGTAAAGCCATAACAATCCATATTATCTGCTGCTTATAAAGACCGGCCAATGGTCCAGACTCATGGATTACAGTTGCACTGTAAACCAGAAAAAAGCCTGTAATCCATAATGCAACTGCAGCCAAGAAGAATGACCAATCAAACTTTGACTTTCTGGCCAGATCTTTCATAAAAATTCCTTACTGTTCTCCGGCTAAGATTTTAGTAAAATTACTGACTGATGCATTCAGTTTGCGAATATCGAGACTGTCTACACCAAGTTCCTGTACTACCCTTCTGCCATCTACTGTTTCGGCAAAAAAATAACGCAGAACATCACCGGCAATCGGTGCAGCTATCGAACCGCCATGCCCTGCGTTTTCTACCACAACAGCGATAGCAATCACCGGATTTTCCACAGGTGCACAGGCAACAAATAAAGCGTGAGTCTTATCTCCATGAGGATTTTCAGCACTACCGGTTTTCCCCCCAACAGCGATACCTGGAACCGCAGCCCTTCCACCGGTCCCCCCGGCTCTAATAACACTACCCAGAGCCTCAGAAATAGTGTGGATAGTTGATTCTTTCAGATCAAGTCTGCTTTTTACCTCGGGGAACCGTTGATTGACAACTGCTCCACTGGCAGTTCGTTCCTCTTTTACCAGATATGGCTTATAAAGAGTTTTTCCATTACCCAACCCTCCTACCATCAATGCCAGTTGAATTGGCGTAACTACCTGAGTCTGTCCTATGGCCAAATCAAGAACCAAGCCGGCAGTCCATTTCCACCCCCTGCGGGCAAACCGCTTATTATAAGCCTCTTCCCCGGACAGCCACCCGGCTTTCTCCCCGGGAAGATCGATACCGGTCGGCTCTCCCAGCCCCAGCATGTATGCATATTTGTTGATTAACTGATCTCCAAGACGTAACCCAACCTGATAGAAATAAACGTTACAGGACTGCTGTACTGCACCAATAAGATTCAAGTAGCCATGGCCGCTTAACTTCCAGCAATGTGCCACCCTGGAACCTATTCTATATCCCCCCTTGCAGGCCGAAGGCATAAAACTGTTACGCTCGATTTTGCCGCTTTCCAGCCCTGCAAGAGAACTGATCAGTTTGAAAGTTGACCCCGGAGTGTACGTTCCATTGATGGCCCTGTTATTGAGTGGAAGATTAGGGTCGGTGGCAATTTCACCCCAGTTCTGGCTCCTCAACGAAGAAGACAAGGAAAAGATGTTGGGATCCACAGATGGACTGCTATACATGAGCAGCACTTCACCGTTTCTGGGATCAAGAGCTATAATCGCCCCTTTTAACGAATCAGGGAATGCCAATTCCGCAATCCTCTGCAATTGAGCATCGATTGTAAGATAAAGGTCATTACCTGGAACCGGGTCGATCCTGGGGATATTGGGTACCGGCCCCAGACTTTTACCATAGGCATTTACTTCCACATATTCCTTGCCATATTTCCCTCTGAAAATTCTTTCATACTGTTTTTCTATTCCGGCTTTACCGATCTTATCACCGTAATAATATCCGAGCTCTTTAAGAGAATCAAATTCATTTTCCGGGATTTCACTCATATAACCCAGCACATGGAAAGCAGCTGAACCAAGGGTATATTCCCTGCGGCTTTCGGTTTCCACTATTACCCCTGGAATTTCCATCGAATGTTCTTCGATAATACTTACCAGATCAAGCGATACGTCCTCTTTGAACCTGGTCAATTCGAAACGTCTAGTCTGTGCCTTTTTAAAAGTTTTCTCCAGCTCTGTACTGTCAAATACAGCATTACCCAGGGAGTCTTTGATCATACATAAGGACTTAATCGTTTTCTTTTTATCCCGAACCTTGTAAGGGAGCACACATATCGAATAGGATGGACGATTTCTGGCCAGGACCACACCGTTTCTGTCAAGGATCTGTCCTCTGGGGGGAATAAGAAGTTTCTCCCGCATGGCATTCTCCTTTGAAAGGCGCAAGTTGAGTTCTGCCAGAATCACTTGAAGATAAAAAAGACGGGCAATAAGCAGGAAAAGAAATATGCTGATGACTGCAATAAGAAACAGGCTTTTTACTTTACGCTCCTGGCGATCATCCTGAATTAAATTTCCAAATGCCATTACAACATTCTACCGTTTTGTTTTAGTCTGGAATAGATATTCCCAGAAAATCGGCACCAAACCAAACAGAAGAGAGTATATCGCCCGAGGCAGTGAAGATATTACCATTTCCAGACCCAACATCTGCACAGAGCCTCCAGATTTAACCAGTTGAATCATAAGAAAAACCAGATCTCCCAGAAGTATAGTCAATACCAGAAGTACAGCCTGAAAAACAGGATCAAGCCGCATCACTTTTTCATTGAAAAGACCGGCAAAAAAACCAGCCAAAGTCTTAGCTAACGCATTCTGCCCCAAAATCACCGGAGAGTAGATATCCTGTGCAAGACCCAGAAAAAATCCTACGTAAAGCCCAGGCATGACTCCATTTTTCACTGCCAGCATAAAAAGCCCAAGCAGCAGAAGATCGGGTTTTACGCCATAGATGGAGATAGCAGGTACAAGAGTCGTCTGCATTACAAAAACCAGAAAGAAAATACCTATCCATTTGAAAGTAGTTTTAATCATGGCCGTTAAATTCTATTGAATCCATTTCTGAAAGAAATGAAGACCATTGAGGTGATAATCGGATAACAAAAAGTTCTTCCAGGTGCTCAAAATCAACTGTGGGCCGAATAAAAACTTTATTGAAAAGAGGATCGGAACCGGCTCTGATATCCTTTACAATTCCAACTTCCAGTCCACGCGGATAGATCCCCCCCAGACCTGAAGTAACAATAGTATCACCCACCTGAAAGTCCTCATGGCTTCTGACTCTCATAAAGAAGTGCTGCCCGTTATCAGTTTCCAGAATAGCAACAGTACGATTCCTGCGGCTTAACACACTAATACGATTAGAAGGATCTTTAAGAAGCTGTACCAGACTTATCCCGTTCAATGACTGAATCACTTTTCCAACAACACCTCTCTCAGTCACCACAGGCATGAAGTTTATAATACTATCCTTTTTTCCGACATTGATTACTACACTTCTGTAAGCCAAAGAAGGATCTCTGGCCACAACCCTTGCAGGAATCAGTTCATAAGGCCAGTCTTTTGAGAAAGCAATCAATTCGCGCAACCGCTGATATTCTGCAGCCTGTTCCTGTAAAGCAGAAATTTTCATGCTCAACTGTGCGTTATGCATTTTCAAGCGGCGATTCTCAGAAAAAACGTCTTCGATCAGAGTGATCTGATTGAAGGTCAACTGCAAGGGGTAAAAGATAGTGGCAGTTAGAAAACGGGTAGTGGCAACCTGACGCTCTGAAGAGCTGAAAATCATCCAGATACTAACAAATGAAGTAAACAGAAGTGAGCAGAGGGTCCGGTATTTTACAATTAATTCAAAAATCCATTGCATTAAAGCTAACGCCCGTTTTCTGGTAAATAAATATTTTAGGAAAGCCTCCTGAGAGCGGTATCCTCCCAGAGAAAGGATACCGATGAGTTTCATCTGCCTCTTCTACCGGTAGGCATAAGTACAGGTGAATATTTCTCAAGATCTTCAATAATAGCCAATGCGCCTCTAGCAACACAGGTCAGGGGCTCATCAATTACATTTACCGGCAGATTGGTTTCCTGCCTCAAACGCTCATCGAGACCACGTAACTGAGAACTCCCGCCAGTCATGATAATCCCTTTATCCAGAATATCCGCAGATAGCTCCGGTGGGGTCTGCTCCAAAGCCTGTTTTACTGCTTCTATTATGGTTGAAATCGGCTCATTGAGTGCATCTCGAATCTCTGTAGAAGTGATTCTTAAGGTTTTTGGAATACCTGCAACCAGATCTCTTCCCTTTACTTCCATTTCTAACTCATCTTCCAGAGGGAATGCTGAACCGATCTGCATCTTTATCTGCTCTGCAGTACTCTCACCCACCAACAGGTTATAGGTTTTTTTCAGATATGAAACGATAGCCTCATCCATCTCATCACCACCGATTCGCACCGACATATCACAAACCATCCCATTAAGTGCAAGTACGGCAATTTCTGCGGTCCCCCCTCCGATGTCAATTACCATGTTTCCAGAAGGTTCATTGACTGGAATACCCATACCTATAGCCGAAGCCATAGGCTCGGCAACCAGGTAAACCTCTCTTACCCCTGCACTTTCTGCAGAATCCACAACGGCACGTTTTTCCACTTCGGTAATTCCTGAAGGTACTCCGATAACTGCACGCGGACGAAAGTAAAAACGATACTTTTGAACTTTCCTGATAAAGTATTTAAGCATCTGCTCCACCAGGTCAAAATCAGCAATCACGCCATCCTTCATTGGACGAATCGCTTCAATCTCACCTGGAGTGCGGCCAAGCATTCTCTTGGCTTCCAGTCCGATAGCAACGACTTTCTTCGTGCTTTTATCGATAGCCACCACTGACGGCTCATCTATAAGAAGACCACGTCCACGTACATAAATAAGCGTATTAGCAGTTCCCAGATCGATTCCGAGATCGTTTGATAAGAAGGGAAATCCCATATCGATGCCTCATAGGTTTACTTGTTTTATCCTGCCCACTATTAATCAGGATATTAGATTGTATATTGTAATTTTGAAAAATACAATAATATACTAATGTTTCGGTATACTAAATAATAACTTTTCCAGATGTGCTTATTCAGGAAGGCTACAAAAAGAAACCAACTGCTCACTCTTTTACAGTATTACTGTCTGCAGGTATTGAAATCAGCTTCTCTTTTTTTCCAACAAATGCAGAGTCAGACTGGTGACCGGTATCAGCTTTCATTTCCTCCGCAACTGCTGCAGTATCTGCAGAGGCTGGCAAGACTTTCTCAATGATAACAGAATCGGGAGAAGTTTCTTTTTCATAACTTCTTTTCAGCCCGATATCAATCGTCTTTACTGAGTCCTCATCCTGAATCTGCTCTCGCGATTCACTGCCACCGTCTTTACCAGCAGGCGGTATCTCCGGAATTATAACCGTATCCGGTTTCAGTTCAACTGAATCACCAGTTTCCTTAACAGTATCAGCATTTGCAGGTATCAGATTTTTGCTATCCTCTATTGTCGATGTGGTCCCCAGAGTATCAGTGACTGGTGTTATCTCTTTCAATGAGTCTGCAGCCTTTTGCGCTGCCAGTTTCCTTTTACTTATAAAAGGCAACTCATAAGTCAAGCTCATCGTCCACTTCATTTCCATATCTCTCTCATGACGGACCGGAATAAAAGCAACATCGTAATTTAAATTTGCCAATTTCAAGCCGATTCCCAAGGTCAAAACATCAGTCGGATGATTAATCCTTTTGCCTAAACGCAGGGCCAACACAGGTAAAACCCATGCCTCCAGCCCTACCGGAACCATTAATTTTTCATAATTAAAGCTATAAGCTATATCGGTTGAAACTGTGTAAGGAATCTTTCCCTTAATCGAATCAGTCCAGCTTACTCCTGCTCTGGCATTCACAGGAAGCTCATCATGACGGAAACGATTATCTAAAGTATCAATAAACCCAGTATTACGGCCATAGAAATGAAGTATTGCAACACCGGCAATCAGTTTCTCTGGAATCACATTATAAATGGCCCCCGCACTTCCGGTAAGACCATAAGAATAATCATTGGCAATCCGTTCATGAATACCATTTGCAGCCAACCCTAAAGCTAATCTCTCCCTCTTGAACCCGACACTTAAGGTGGCCATTAACCCCTGATCTGATCCATAAGCGCCTTTAGGTCCTCTCTCATCGGCATAGGGAAACTCCACAGACTGACTCTGAAAACTTGCCCCTAAAAACCATCTGGAAAAGTTGGTCGACAGTTCTACCTGCCCTCTTCCCAAATCTTCATACAATTTTCCGAACTCAAAAGAAACATAAGGCCTGTTCAAAGAAGGTAATGCCGGATTGAAAAAGGAAAATCCACCGCCGTTTATCAGAGCAGTGCCAGCAGAACCCATTGCAGATGTTCTGGAATTGATTGGCTCCTCAACAAATCCATAGTATGCCTCAGCAGCCAGAGTATTTCCGGTAAGCAGCATAGCTATTACCAAGCCAATCATCATAACATCATTAAACATCTTTTTCTCCGATGCAAAACCCACTTCTAAAAATTCCATTGAACATCGATCTGCTGATCTATTCCTGCCCATAACTTATCTGTGGACACTCCGTAATTCAACCTGATCCCTTTGTGCCATCGCTGCATATCCAGAGAGAAACCGGCAGTGATTTTGAAGGGAAAACTGCTCAGATAACTGTCATGATCCCTTAACAGATCACCATTTATCAACAGCTCTCCCAAACCCGCCCGGATAAAAAACATCTTCCAGTTCCTCCACTCAAAGCCAGTACTCAAGACCCCTTGTGGACGTTCCAAAACTTTGAATTTTCCATCGAAAAGATAAGCCTTCATATCCACTGTCCAGTACAGAGGCTTATTCAGAAAAGATCCCTGGTATTTACTTGCCAGGGTAACGGAAGGGAACGTGCGTTCTTCGATCTGTGCGGAATTGCCATTATTTAAGTCCACCGTCCAGGTCATCGATGCTCCGACATCCTTCAGAACCGCTGCCATGGTCCAGACTTTACTGACCTGATACACGAATGCAAGATCCAATGCCCCGATATCTGTGCAACTTGAGTAACCCATACGATTTCCTTCAATGTAGGTGGGAAGTTGCTGAAAGCGGATATTAATCGCCAATCCTGCACTCATTTTACGGCTTAAATAATAACTGAAGGCGATCTTACCTGTAAAAGTAGTATAACTGGCCCGCTCAAGCGGATTCTCATTTTCATCGTAAAGATTGTTTAAAAAAGGATCTCCCCTATATAAAAGCATCAGACCCAGATCGAGCCTTGAAGGAATCTTGAATTCAAAATCCCCGAATGCATCAGTACGACCAAATGATCGAAGACCTACCCCTCCGCTAAAAACTCTTCCTTTACGGAAAGACATCGCGGCAGGATTCCACCAGGGAGAAAGGTATTCGGGTAAAGCAGAGTTTGCCCCGGCAACCGCCATCGCCGCAGCGCCAGCCCCGGGCCGCAGATAAGCACCCGAACTTCCACCGACAGTCGATGCGCCGGCTATGCCCACCAGTAACATTAAAATGGCTATGCCCGCAGTAACCGAATATATCCGCTTATTTTGCCACCACAATCTTTCCAAATGCCCGCTCTCCGATATCAGTTGAAATTCTGTAATAATAAACACCGGGCGCTACCATCTTCCCTGCAGAATTGCGACCATCCCACCAGTCTTCACTTTCCACAGTACTGCGGCCATGCTGTCCGCCATTGTTTCCTGCACGCCTGAATTTATTGCTGATAATGGTTTTTACCAGATCCATATTATAATCATAAACCTTTATAGTAACTTTGGCATCTCTGGAAAGATTATAGATAAAAACAGTACGACTCTGCTGATCATACATATCGGCAACCAGTACACCCGGACGGGCATAGGTTTGTTTTAAACCGGATCTGATCGGTGGAGCACGTTTTATCTGATAAAAAGTAACCTTTTCTACTGGAGGATACTGCCATCTGGCCAGAAATGTTCCATCAGTTGAAGCCAGCAGCAGATATCCGGTTGAATCGGTCAAACCGATGTAATGAAGATCTGTCAGAACCGGCTCACTAATTGAAAAGTTTCTGGTTATCCAGTTTTGAAATACTGAGGTGTTAATAACTACAGAACTGTTAATAAGCGAATCTGCCAGACTATCCTTAAAAGCACTTATGCCGCTTTCGGTAAGAATAAAGAAGTAATGGCCGGGACCGAAAGCAACATCATATGCAGTTTGTTCCAGTATTGATCGCCAGGTTTTCTGTGTCCTGCTGTATTTAGCCAGAATAAGAGTGTCTTTCCAGCTTCCGGCTATCCGCTTTTTGACTCTCATCCTGCTGAGTAAAAGTCCATCCCTCCCCGGTTCCGGGTAAACCGCTTCAAATACATTGAATTTTAATTCATTGTTTACAATCTGTGTCGAAATACTGCTGTCCCATGAAGAATCGATAGTGGAAAATCGCCAGATTCTGGCTGGAGTAATTACCATTACATCATCGCCATGCCGCTCTACCCCAATCACCCTGAGCATGGTATCTGGCTTTGATTGCGGACCGGAAAATTCATTTACAGGTATACTGGAGGAGTTTCCTGGAAAGAAGACACTTTTTGTCTGATTCTTATAATCCCATCTCACCAATCCAGCATCCATACAGGCAAAATAAAAGGCGTTATTAACCCAAACCACTCCCGTTGCAGTAAAATCAAACGAAGCAGAATCAAGAGACCAGCCTAAACTGATATCCTGTCTGTTAATAGAATTTCCGTTACGGGTAAAAAGAAGCACAGGATTTGGCTGCATGAATTTAAGCGTATCAAAACAAAGCACAAGTCTGCCATCACCATAGGCCAAATCATGAATGTTAGAATTGATACAGCCTAATGTATAGGAAAGCCAGTTATTATCATTATTAAGCGATATACTATCGCCACCGTGAATAATGGAATTTACCGCGAATTGATTGCGCGCATCTTCCCACACTAACGTCCACAACGTATCGGCTTCACCAGTTACCGCAAATACATCATTGGATGTGATCCCTTTACCGCTTTGACAATCAGCGGCAACTGACAGTGCATAAAAAACAAGTGCAATTCCGGCAGAAACCCTTAACAAATTATTGACGGTTATCGAGCACCTGCGCGTCATCCGGAACTTCAAATGTAAAAACCTCCTTCGGTATTTTTGCACCGAATACTGTTTTCTTAAAAGAATATGTCTGAATATTGTCATTCCGGTCAGTCATCTTCATTTTCTGCAGCTCACCGGATTTTGTAATTACCTGTAACTCTATCTCTTTATATTGCGACTTTACTGAATCATCTGCTGTCCATTTCAATACCGTCCCAGTCGCAGACTTTTCTACTTCTTTATAAGAATATCCGGTAAGAAATGTGGATAACAGTTGCGATGGATGATATGAAAGCTCCAGATTGCAGAAGTTATCGATCACCACCTGTTTACCAGCTTTGTTATACTGCCAGTAGGTTTTTCCATCACTGACAAAAATGTCATTGCCCAACTCGACTCTGAAATTGTTCTGGGGTGCCAAGAATATTCTACCGTTTTTGGTCTCTTCCCTCTCTCTCACACTCCACCAGGTATGCAACTGAAACTGCGCTTCTATAAACGAATCTGCTGAGTACTTTTTTGAAATCAGCTTCATCACTGCCGGTTCAGCAGAAAAAACCTTACTGACTAAAATTACTATCGGTAACAGAGGAAAAAGAAATTTTGCCATAAATTTTTGCCGTTTCTGTGATATTCTTTTCGGGTAGCGGTCAGTGAAGTCTTGCCAGAATCTCTTCCAGTTCGTCCGGCTTAACCTTTACCTCCCTGGCCTTGCTTCCATCGGAAGGCCCCACGAATCCAGCCCGCTCCAGTTCATCCATAAGACGCCCCGCTCTGGCATAACCGATCTTCATCCGCCTCTGCAACAAAGATGTAGAACCCTGACCGATACTGACAATTGTTCTGGCTGCTTCTTCAAAGAGTTCATCCCGCTCACCATTGTCAAAAACTCCCTCATCCGATCCGGAGTCTTCGATTTCATCATGAAAACTCTCTATTTTATCGACCTCAACCTCTTGTTTTCGGATCTCAGCCACTATCTTTTCAACATCCTCCTCAGAAATGAATGCTCCATGAAATCTTTCAATCTCAGGGGCTCCATTTCTCAGAAACAGCATATCACCCATTCCCAACAGCTTCTCAGCTCCCACATGCCCTAAAATGGTACGGGAATCGGTAGATTGAATAGTCCTGAAAGCTATTCTGGATGTCAGATTCGCTTTTATTGGACCGGTAATAATATCCACTGAAGGACGCTGTGTAGCAACAATCAGATGTATACCAACAGCACGAGCCAACTGAGCAATACGCTGAATCAGTACCTCGACATCCTTTGATGCGGTCATCATCAGATCAGCCAGCTCATCGACTATGATAACGATAAAGGGAAGAGGTTTATTGTCTTCCTCTGATAATATTTCTCCGATCTTTCCCGAAGCCAGCCTTGAATTGAAAGAATCGATGTTTCGGGCTCCCACTTTTGCCAACATCCGATAACGTCGTTCCATCTCTCTGACTCCCCATTGAAGTGCCTTGACCGCTTCTTTGGATTCTGTAACTACCGGAGACATCAGATGCGGAATTCCTTCATAAAAGGCTAACTCCACTTTTTTGGGATCAATCATTATCAACCTGAGCTCTTCAGGATTTTTGGTCATAAGCAAACTACATATAATAGAATTAATGCACACACTTTTACCCGAACCGGTCTGCCCTGCAATCAGCACATGAGGCATCTTGGTAATATCAGTAACATAAGGAGCGCCGGAAATGTTGGTACCTATTATTACAGGCAGCTTAGCCTTACTCTTTTTAAAAGCTTCGGATTGCAGAATAGTCTTGAAATGAACGATGACCCGCTCTGAATTTGGCAGTTCTATTCCTACCGCAGATTTACCAGGAATCGGGGCCTCTATGCGAATCCTCTGCCCACCCACTGCCATAGAAATATCATCATGAAGACTCACAACCCTGCTAACCTTTATTCCGGGAGCAAGCTCAATTTCATAACGGGTTACCACCGGCCCCGGACTTACAAACACCACCTTACCTTCAACCCCGAAATTCATCAGAGTTTTCTCAAGAGTAGCCGAATTTCTTTCAATCGCTTCCTTATCCACCATACTTGATAGCGGTGGAGGGTCCGGCAAAACATTGGAATCCGGTATTACATAGGATTTAAATGACTTGAGCGGCTTGGAATTACCATTCCCCGACTCCATCCCAAATTCCGCGATTTCATCATTTTCCTCATTATCCTCATTTTCCGCATCTACAGGCGCTTCGATTGCCCCGATTCTCAGACCGGGTGGAACCATATTTTGATCCGGCACTGTATCCTCATCAATCGAATCGACCTCTTCTGTTTCGATAGACATTATTTTCAGAGGTTCATTTTTCTTTGCACGAAAAGCAGCCAACTCCCTTTCCAGTTGAAGCCTGGCCTGTTCCTCTACATCGTTTATATCCTTCAAAGGAGGCTCTGCCGATTCTACTGCAGCTACGATTTCCTCTTTTTTTGGTTCATTCTCTTTGTATTCAGGTGCTTTTTTCTCTTTTTCCGTTTCAGAGTCCTTTTTAGCCGGCTCTTTCACAATTTCTTCTTTCTGCTTTTCTCTCTCTTTCTTTTCAGCCGCTTTTGCTCTTTTTTCCGCTTGTTTTTGTGCTCTACGTTCTGCTGCAGCCTGAGCTTCAAGCTCTCTTCTCTGGCGGCTTTCCTCCATCGACTTCTGAACCCTTTCACAATATTGCTTAAACCATTCCCATAACCATGACAATCCATTTCCCAGGGAACCGATTATACGCTGAGGCGGAATCCTGAAGCAGGAGAGAAGAGTGATAATCAGAGCCAGTGCACCAAGAAAATAAGGCCCAAAACGATACATTCCGAAGAGAGGATAAAAAATAACCCGTACAATAGTCACTCCGGTGAGGTTATCTGGGGCGTTGAAGCTTTTTCCGGAAGAAGCCATCTCAGGCAGATAATGGATAGCTAAAAGAAGACAGATCTGCAGAGTGAAGATGATCCAGTAAAAAAAGGTACGAAATCTCAACAGATCTCCCCGCAAACGCAACCATCCAATGTAACTGATCGAAAGCGGAAAAAAGAAAGCCGGAATGGGACCGAAAAGATAGATCAGTCCCCTCGAAAGAGAGGTTCCAAAAAAATGCCCCAGAATATTTGCATCCCTGTTAACAAAATGAGATATGAGTGAAATAAGAGTTAATACGCCTGTGGCAAGAAAAATCAGCCCCCATATCTCATGCCCGAAATCGGAATGAGCAGCAGTTGCATCAGTTTGTTTTTTCTTCTTTCCCATAACAACCTAACTAAATAACAGTTTTTCCACATTATATAATGAAAAACGGATTGATTTTGCTTTTTCAGATAATTCTGGAGAATCGGTTATTTTGGTGTATTCTTCGATTACCCGTGAAGCTTCCTGGGCCCGCTTGCATGATGCAGCCAGGATATCAGTTACAGTCATCCTTTGAAGCTCTTCGGGACGGTTTTTATCAGCAAAACAGTCGCTGAAGGTGTCTCGTCCTTTTAAAAGATGCTCTTTTCCAATCCCGAGTTCGATCTCTTTAACCGAATGTCTGAGTTTTTTTAAAGTAACTGCAACCGGAGCATCATTTTTAAAAAAGCGATAGTACTCCTCAATCACTCTGAGTGCTTCGCGTAACCGGTTAAGGTTGGCATCAAGAACCCTGTAGATTGAATCAGACGCGGTCATTGAAGTGTGCTTATTGTTTTGAGTTACTGGTTAAAATCCTTAATTTCAGGCATTGCAGGGGACGGAGGAAACGGAGGATTTGTTAGTTTCCAGGGATGTCACCTGCCTAAGGTCCCGAATCGGGAAATATAGATAATGCAATTATAATCCCGCCAATTTATCCCCTAATACACACTTTTCTCTCTTTTTTCATTTTCGGAATCGTTTCGCAAAACCCCAAAAAAGGTAACTGGGCAAAGAAACATACGATAGCCAGTTTCCATTTGGCACGTTTTTTGTATTAAAAGCTAAGGCCCTCCCTTTCATCAAACTATTAAGGAGAGAGTTCCTTATGGTTACTGTAGAAAAAACGTTCGCTACAAAAGCCAGCTTATCTGGAATTGCCCCCTTTTTCCATTCCCCCAGAAGAAGTTTCACCAGAATTCATGAAATAGTGATCGTAGGTGGAGGGCCGGCAGGTGCCTATCTGGGATATCTGCTGGCTTCACAAGGCAAACGGCCCATTATCCTGGATCAACCCCCAAGCCCCCCCAAAGGCTCCCTACTTGTAACCGTAAGTCAGCAATTGATACAGAAGTACCCCTTTTTACAGGATTGCATTCTCAAAAGCCATACTGATCACAGCCTTCATCTTGTCTCCCCCTCCGGTTACAATGCCATTTTCGATGATCAATACAAAACCCGGTTTACATCGGTTTCCAAACTTCAAATGACAAAATTTATTCTTGATATGGCCATTAAATGCGGCACAATTTACATTCCCGAAAAAGTAATCTCTATCTGCAGAGAACAGAGATTATGGAAAATCCGTACAACAGAACGGGAATTCTCCGCACATTTTCTGGTGGGTGCCGATGGTGTAAACAGTATTGTGCGTAAAACAGTGCTCAAGCCCTTTCAGAAAGACGAACTGGCGATAAGCCTGGGTTATTATGCCAGTGGGTCAATGGAGCAAACAATGCTGATGAAATTTTTCAATCATCGAAACGGTTTCTTATGGATCAATGGCGATGGTAGAAAACAAATAATAGGAATCACCGATTTTCTCTGCAATTCCAATGGATTAAATAAAGATCTTGATGAGTTTCTGGCCACTCGGTGCAAAGGGCTGAAACCCTACAAAAAATGGTGTTCTCTGAATCCACAGGCCAGCTCACCCGATTTTTTCAAACAGCCCTGTACCGGTAATAACTGGATTCTTATCGGTAATGCTGCCGGACACATAAATCCTTTAACCGGAAAAGGGATACTGCATGCGCTCTGGTCTGCAGAGCTTGCTTCCCAGGCATTCCTTGCTTCAGAATTACGTCTTTACGATTCATTATGGAGAGAAGAATACGGCAGGGATTTTATGCGTATCTGCAATCCTCAAAAAAGGTTCGGCAAACCATCTTTACTCGACAATATTATCCGCTATGCACATTGCAGTAAATCGCTTTCAAACATAATTTTCGAGCTGGTTATCGGTGAACAAAAAAATCTTTCTACAGGAAAAAGACTTCTTATGGAAGCACCCAGAATACTGTTTGAATATTTCGAAAGAGAAGTTCATGGATTCAAAAATCAAATTAAAAGAAATATCGATTATCGAATAGCAAATCATGAATATCAAAGTAAATGAGATCTCATGCCTATTATCCACTACTCTGTGCCCAAAACGCCATTACTAAGAGTGAACTTTTCTGTTAAGGATTTTCATTCACAATCAATGTTGCCAGATAAACTCCGTTGCTTACGCCCAGTCCTCACTCAGTCAGTTTTTTCCACATGCCAGAGAAGAGAAATATCTGCCCTTAATCTCTAAATCATCCTTAAATATAATTGCTCATACATTTTGGTCATCTTAAGTGCGCTGAAGTGCTCCCTTACGACTCGCTTCCCTTCGATTGCCAATGACTTACGTACCGGTTCGTTTTCTAAAAGATAAAGTATCGCTTTTGATAAAGCATTACTGTCAGCAGGGCTGACCAGGATACCGTTTTTTCCGTTTTCGATCATTTCGGGGACGCCACCCACATTTGTAGCAACAATAGGACATCCACTTGCCATTGCCTCTAGCAGACAGACTGGCATCCCTTCAGAGAGTGATGGTAAAACGAAGATATCGAATATTTTTAAAAGCGGTTGAATTTTATCTGTTTCTCCAAGGAAATAAACATGTCTCTTAATCCCAAGAGAGATAGCCTGCTGCTCGAGTTCTTTTTTTTGAGGACCATCACCGATGATTACCAGTGATACATTATTATGAACTTTACACACATCACACATTGCTTTTAGAAGATAAGTAATCCCTTTTATATAACACAATCTTGAGCTGATCCCTATGACAGGTGAAATATCACCAAGACCTATCTCTCTGCGTTTTTTCAGTTTGTCTATTTCTATATCATAATCGGCAGCATTAATCCCATTATGAATTGTAAGCATTTTATCATGGGGAATTTTCTCATAATGAATTAAGTTGTATGTAACCGAATCTGAGACGCCAATTATTTTATGTGTAAAAAATGACATTATCCGCTCCGCTATCATATAACGTTTTTTGTCTGGAAATATTCTTGAATGATCAGTGTGAATGATTGTTTTAACCCCTGACAACAAAGCTGCCAAAGTGCCATCAATAAATGGCTGAGTATTATGCGTATGGATAATATCTGTTTTCATTTCACGCAGAATGCGGGCTAATTTAACAAACAAAAAGTAATCAGGCTTCTTAACCTGCGGAATAACAAACACTTTTATATCAAGATCAGCCAATTTTTCTGCAAACAGACCTGATTCCTTCAACGCTATTACCGATACATCAAACACAGAGCGATCGATATACCGACATAAGTTATAAAGGACCTGTTGCAAGCCACCCATTGCAAGACTATGTGTAATCTGCATTACCTTTTTACGCATTACCAATCTCATCCTGTAAAATGTATTCAGCAGCATTTTCCAGAGTAATGCACTCGTATCCTTTGATTTGCGTGTACATGAGAAATTGCTCAATATTCTTTAAAAACCTTTTCAGATCATTATTATTTCGCACATAGGGGGATTTCCCCGGAAGTAGTGAAGTTGAATGAAAATCAAGCACAAGAAAACTGTGTTTCAATGTCACAAATCTGTTGACTAACCGGATCATTGTAGTAGCATCCGATTTTTCTGGTGAGAGCCAGGCAAGATTGTGAATTGACAGTTTTTCCAGAAATCCAATAATTTTAGTTTTAGAAAAGGGTGGTACAGAGAAGGTTCTGCGTATAAACTTATGCAGAAAATTTATTTTTTGTAAAATTCCGATGGATAGTGGAAATTCAATCAAAGGTCCAATTTTCGATTCTTTGGAAAAGCTGTCTTTGTGATACCTGTAGTGATAGGTTGAAATATGCCGGAAATCAGGGCCGTGAAATCTTCTCCAATCCCAGAAAGGAGTCATCGATGAATCTGCAATATACCCTAATCCTATCAGACAACGGGCTACATCTGAATTAAACCCATACCGGCCGGAACGGAATACCGTAGGCTTCTTTCCAAAAGCATCTGTTATGGCCTGATGAAGATTGGCTATTTTATTTCGGATTTCCTGATATGGTAAATTGCTCAGCATAGAAGTAAATTCTGTTGCAGGAACGTTCTGTGGGGGAGTGTTCCAGGAATGACAGTGAGTACCAATCGCACAATGTTTTCTATCAAGAATAGGTTTCAATATGTCTACCGCTTTACTATTTGTAGCTACCGGCCAGTCTACAAGGTATGTTGGTCTCGCATTGTAATGCTCAAAAAGCTCCTGTACCAGTGGTACCTGCGAAATATTTTCGACTTTAAATGATCGTTCTGTAAATTCTCCCCACTCATCTTCTTCAGTATCTATGGTGATAAGAATTTTCGTTTTTGGTGATACTGAAATTTTTCTCTCCATGCGAAACTCTCTCCTTAAATTTTAAGTTCCTTAAAATAAGGCTATCATCAATTTTCAGACCATTTATAACCGAATGGTAATAATCTTGACGATCCTGCTTTTTACCCATTTAAGAGCACTCTTTTAAGGGAAGCGAACATTAGAAAGTGCCATCTGCCTCTGATAAACCAGCTGAATCCCTGGTACCAGTTTTAGAGTAACATGCCTTGAATTCTACATCACGATAATCCTGCTTTAAAAAGCCAGTCTGAAGGTACATTTATTAATTTGACTGTTTTTCGGTACTAAAGTAATTTAAAACTAAACTGAGGGTTCGAGTTCAATCCAGCATATAAAACCTGCTCGGGGGAAGGTGAAAACATGTCTTCCAGAAAATCGGATTTCGCATCAGTATCAACATCAATCGATCGCCATATAGATCGCCATATATATTGCTGCAGCCACAGCACTCGCCATATAAGTAACATTCAGTTTTTTAAATAAAGAAAGAGTATGCAGTATGAAAAAATTGACTCCAAAATCGTTTTTTGCATTTTTCCTTCTTTTCTGCTTTTCTAAATGTTTCTCAGATAATCCAATTGTGCAAACTAAATATACTGCTGACCCGGCCCCGATGGTTTATAATGACAGGGTTTATCTTTACACCAGCCACGATGATGATGTAACCGAAAATAATTTTTATACTATGAGGGACTATTGCTGTTTCTCTTCCAGTGATATGGTAAACTGGACCGATCACGGCATAGTAGCGAAACTCAATGCGTTTAGTTGGTTAAACGGGCATAATAACGATGCCTGGGCTCCACAGTGTGTTGAACGTAACGGGAAATTTTATCTTTATGTGCCAATCCATGGGAAAGGGATAGGAGTTCTGGAGGCAGACAGCCCCATAGGTCCGTTTAAAGATCCTATTAACAAGCAGCTACTCTTCAGAGACAATTGGAGTGATATCGATCCGTCAGTTTTTATCGACACTGATGGTCAGGCATATATGTACTGGGGTAACGGAAATTTGTGGTATGTTAAACTGAATGAAAATATGACCTCATATTCAGGGAGCGCTGTTACTATTAATCCGAAGCCAAATGGTTACACTGAAGGGCCATGGTTCTACAAACGCGACAGATATTATTATATGATTTACGCAGGCATGGGAGGCAGTACGGAAAATATTCAGTATTCGATGAGCAATTCTGCTACCGGGCCATGGACATATAAAGGAACTATCATGCCAAGTGGTAAATGTTTTACAAATCATCCAGGAATCTGTGATTTCAAAGGTAACTCCTACTTTTTTTATCATAACTCAAATTTACCCGGTGGTGCAGATTTCAAGCGCTCAGTATGTGTCGAACAATTTACATATAATGAGGATGGTACCATTCCGCCAATAGAAATGACAAAAAATGGTCCTGATCAGGTGGGCAGTATAAATCCTTATGACACAGTACAAGCTGAAACAATCTGCTGGGAAGAGGGGATTGAAACTGAGCCATGTGATGAAGGCGGGATGAATGTGTCATTCATTGAAAATGGCGATTATATAAAAGTAAAAGGTGTCAATTTCAGTACCGGTGCAGATTTGTTTGAAGCAAGGGTAGCTTCAAATGCAGATGGCGGAAAAATCGAATTGTATATAGACGAGTTAAATGGAACTCTTATTGGTACATGTACAGTAAGTGGAACCGGTGGCTGGCAGAAATGGGAAACCAAATCATGTACTGTTGATAACATTACCGAGAAACATGACTTGTTTTTTAAATTTACTGGTGGAAGCGGTTATCTGTTCAATTTCAATTGGTGGAAATTTCAAAAAGTTACTGAAACAAAAGCTGGAAAATTTCCTATCCAGACAAAGTCGAACAGTCTGAATTTATTGTCCAAAAATGCAAATTCCATCCGATTTGCATATAATGTGCCTGGTGATTTCCGGGGGAACAACTTAAAGATAACCTTCTCTGATTTGAAGGGCCGTTTGGTAGCAAGTCAGATTTGCACGAAAAAAACATCCGGCCTGGTATCTTTTGAAATTGATAGAAAGTTACTGCGTTCAGGAATATATGTGATCTGTATTTGTAATGAGAATAATATACTTTTCAATAGCAGTTATATACTACACTGACATATCGTAATACAGCACAATAAAATTCAAACCAGTTATTATGCATTTTGTGTATAGTAACTGGTTTGTTTTTTTATGATCCAGTAATTGCCGAGGGGTTCTTTTTTGTTATGAACATTCTGTTCCGGATAATTGCTCAATAGCCATTCTAAATATAGTTTTAATCAGACCAATTCATTTTTAAGCTCCAAAAAAGCAGCAGCCAGTTTTTCCAGCGGCTCAACTGAATTGTCTTTTCTGTTAAGTCGCTCATTGACAGCCTTTTCCTTTTTTCCTATTATACTGTCCAGATCCTGAGAGAGGAAAAAATACTCTTCCGATAAAAGGGATTTTATTTTTTCGAATATTCCATCCACAACCGTTTTAAGATGCGCTTCCAGAGAATCGAAATCAGCGGTGATTGCCTCTTTGATAATCTCATCCCATTTATTCCGAATACGCCTGGCTTTTGATTGACGGCTTCTGAGATGATCGTTCCAGGCGAATCTGGTATCCAACTTTTGAACCACCCCCCCGGCTTTCCAGGACTCTTCTGTGCCGATTTCCATGTTTTCCAGTTTTTCAAGGAGAAATGACTTGCGATTTGCACCAGGAACGAACCCCTCTACAGAATCGGCTATGGCATTGTACTCTTTGCTATGTAGCAGAGCGGCCTTGCGTACCGGCTTGTTTATGCGTGCAATCATGGATAAATAGAGATTCGCAAAGCTGTCGTTGATATACGCTCCTATTGCGGTAACCAGGCCCTGAATCCAGGATAGCCCACCCGAAGAATTAACAAGCAAATTATCCAGATGAGCAAACACCTGCTCTACCATCTGCTCTTTATAGGTTGATAAATTTTCATTGATGTATTTAATAACTGCATCTTTTTCGATCTGTATCAGCTTCAGGTCTTTCTCCATGTTTTTCTTGATTTCATCAAATCTGGTGAGGAGTTCATTCTTTTCCTTTCTAAGTAACTCCAGTGGCAGCTTCTTCTCATCTGCATCTTTTTGTAAGGCGGTAATTATCCCCTCAAAGGCTTCCTTGAGTTTATCGTTGAGAGCCTGAGAGAGTGTGAAATATTTCTCTCTGATCATGAACTCCAGGATTTCTGTTTTAATCTGATCCATATTACCGGCACTCCAGTCAGTATCACCAGCAGCATTCTGAAATGCCTTTTCTGCTTCGGCAGCGCACACATGGAAAAGTTTTACATCTGAAGAATATCCCAGATGACTTATCAGCATCTGACGAATAAACCGGTCCACTTTATCGATATCTTTATCCCCCAGAAGATCGATTTTGTTAAGGATAAAAAAGATACGTGGAACATACTGCTGCACCTGTTTTAGAAATTCAACTTCAGTCTGAGTCATCGGCGGATCGGCACTCAGTAAAAACAGTGCTGCATCGCAATCGACCAGAGTGTCAAGTGCGGTACGTGTGTTATGTACATAAGTAGAACCAAATCCCGGAGTATCAATAAGCATAGTTCCATTCTGCAGAATTGTACTGGGACATCCGATATGGACATCTTTCACACAGAACTGATTTCTGGGATTATTCTCCTCTGCCACATATTTTGACAGGGTAACAGTTATGTTCTCAATTGATTGTTTTACAACCAGATCTGGTTTGTTATTCAGGAATCTTACTTTACAACTCAAGCTATCATCATAAGAGATGAAAGTGGGAACTGATGTAACCGGAAGAACTGAGGTGGGTAATATCTTATGTCTTATCAACGCATTGATAAAAGTGCTTTTCCCCCGATTGAACTGCCCCAGCACTGCCAGATGAAGCTGTCCAGTAGACAATCGGTTACGCAACTCATTTATCTGAGCCACATACTGATTGCAGTAATGAGGAAGCCCCTCACATTTTGCCAATGCACTATCAACCAGCTCATCTATCGAGCGCGGTTCTCTGGGGGTTGATTCAGTATTTGCAACATCCGGAGAAACATTATTGACCTCTGTTTTTCCGAACGACTTGTTTACACTCATGATATTCTTCTACAATAAATACAGCACTATTAAATTGCCCTCAACAATCAACTGCCCGGTCCAAAGGATATATATATAAATTCATTAGAAACCAATCTTGAAATTGACCGGACCACCGCCCCGGCTGATCCATTGCTGAATCTTTCTTTTTACCCACAGTTTAATCCTGTTTCTGCTTGCAGGAATCAAAAACAGAAAGCCGGAAATATCGGTCAAGAAACCTGGAGCTATCAGCAGCAATCCTGCAACGAAAATCAGAAATCCATCCAGTAGCTCTTCAGCCGGTATTCTGCCTTCAGAAAGACTCTTCTGAATTCGTCTTATGGTGTTAATGCCCTGAATCTTTGCAAGACTGGCACCAATGACAGCGGTAGCTATAACTACCAATACAGTGCTGAAAGCTCCGATACGCGTTCCGATTTCAATCAGAATGACTAATTCGATCAAAGGCAGTACTGTAAAAAGTAGTATCAAGCGTGCAAGCATGATTATTTAAAATCCTCCCTGTGACTGATCGAATAAAAGAAAAGTACATTGCTGATTACAACCGGAAATCCATTTTAATTTACCATATATCAGCTAAATATAATTGCTGTAAAAGCTCCTTTGTTTCATGACTCCAAACTTTTTTACTGTTCCAACTCCTTTTCTTCTTCAGTAAAAGCAACAGTTGCAGTCTGGTGATTCAATTGCACCGCATTAAGGTAAGTACGCAGATCTTTAATGTACTGTTTCTGAGGTACAGTGATTGAGATCGCCACTTTGATACTTACCTGGGTTCCGTTTAAAGTGAATTTTTTCTTCTCCAGACTCTTTTTTATACGGTCACTTACTATCTTTGCACCTTCATAACCGGTCATGGTCATGATAGAGAAGAGGCTATAAACCTCAGGCACACCGATTGTACCCAGCAAATCGGTCTCCCGCAGGTGTTTTTTAATAACCAGGAAAAGCTGCGGCACCAGTGTTTTCCTGTCCTCCCCGTTTACGATTTTTATAACACCTCCAGCCCTCATTCTCTCTATAGTAAACAACATGGTAGAAAATGAGGTAGCATAACGCTTATGCTGATTGATTTCTCTGTTGAGGAGAAACATCATATTATTGGTGGAGAGTGCATAGGAGGGCAGTGTAATCGTCTGATTCTTCCCTTCTTCTTTGCAGGTTAAATGAGATAGAATCTTACGGATATTATCAGAGCTCAAACCACTGGACATCAAAGATTCTGAAAGTGCATCCTGAATTCTTGAAAGCTGGGACTGATGTTCGAAAAAACCGGAAATTCTGGAAAAGAGTTCAGCGGAACTTTCAACCGCACTGCCGGTACAGACCGATATTATCCAATCTTTTGCTGCAGAATCGAAAGCGGACTCGAAATTTTCGGAGAGCCTCCTTTTCACCTGCGTAAGAACTTCTGAATGAACACCGCACTCGTGTAGTTTACCAACTATCTGTTCCTCAACCTGAGACAGAATCTTGCGTAAAGTCTTAGCACCCTGTCCATCAATCTTTTCAGACTGCAAGGCAAGTGCCTTACTGGTTTTTTCGATATATTCGGTCAGAAAATTTGACAATTGAACTTCGTCGGTCTGATTTCCCTGCCGGATTTCAGAGGCCAGCAGGATCAGTTTTGCCGCATCATCAGGTTCTTTTCTGAAAGCATCAATTATTTCGTTTATAGAGATTCCGATTTTTTCTGCAGCACAGCTCAGAGTATCCGCCAGGGATTGGCTGTCAAACTCCACATTTAGCATTTTTATCAACTGGAGATAATCCTCAAAAGACATGCCCTCTTCTAACAGCAGTGCCTTAATTTTTGGCAGTAACTGCCGCAGTTCGTTCGGATCAGGAAGCAGTCTGCAGATAATCTGGGCAAGCCGTTTAACAGTAACTGCCCCTTGTCCATATTCCTGCTTTATCAGCTTCAGCACAGTTTGACAGGTAAGTTCATTCAGTTGCAAAGCGACTTTATCTGCAGAGCCTTTATATTTACCACTTAATTTACTGGTTTGTACTGCTTCTGCCAGAGTTATCCTGATTTCATTCAGGGTATGTATCATGGCATTCAGATCAACGGGTTCAGCGGTCAGCATCTCACTTTTCAGATCGCTGATCAGCATCAGTGCGTTCTCGGATGATTTCTGATCATCAACTGCTTCAGAAAGGATATCCTTTAACTTCTGCTTTTTGCTGGTAAATTCATCGCTTCCTTTTACCGGAGAAACCAAACTCTGCAGATCAGGGGAATCTGAGCTCCCGGAAGAGAGAATTTTCCCGAACCGGACATAGTTAATTCTGATATTATCAATCTTTTTATCCTGCAGTAATTTTTCTATCTTCTCAGCAGACACACTGTTTCCTCTGTCTGCAGAAGCATTGATGAAAAATTGCAGATCTTCGGCACTCATGCCTTTGTAAAAGGTGACCGAAAAAATTCCTATCCGGATAAACTGCTGAAGCAGTCTGCGGGGATTGATGATATCAGCTACAGGCCATTCTTCCACAAAAAGGCTGTCACGGTTAACAATAAGAGAAACAGTCTCGTACTTATTGAGCATGCCTGAAAGTTCTTTATGCAGGGAAAGGGTGTTTTTCAGTGCAGTGGGGTGGCTGGCATTGTAAAGCAATGCATTGTTCATGGTAACATTAAACAGACGGGCAATCAGATCAGCCTGGTTCTGGGTTATTTTGTTCTGCACTATTTTCATAAGATAATTTTTCCACTCAGACCGGATACATAACCCAGAAGATCCTCTTTAAAACTGGTACAATCCTGATATCTCATCAAAGGCTGTGATGCAATAGCTTTACATATTATTTTTTCCAGTTCGCTGTCTATTGCCGGGCTGTGTTGGGATGGTTTACAAAGAAAGATAGAGTCAGGGTCACATATTTTAGCTTTTATCATCTGTTGGCTATTAAGAGCTTTGACCGGAACAGTTCCAGAAATTGCCTCATAGAGCACCATACCTGCAGAATAAATATCCGTACGCGCATCAGTTTGTTGCCCTGCAGCCTGTTCAGGAGCCATGTACAAAGGAGTACCTGCAATAAACCCGGACCCATTCTGTTCGCTGAAAATTGTTCTGGCAATGCCAAAATCAACCAGATAAGGCCTCTTGTTCTGCTCATCTATAATGATATTTGCCGGTTTGACATCCTGGTGTATCACCTTTTGACTATGAGCATACCCCAGAGCATCAAGCACTGCAATCATTATCCCTATGGCATTCTTTTTGGGCATGATTCGCAGCGAAGGAACCGGATGACGACGCTGGCGCTGAATTATGGTCCGCAGATCGTTACCTTCGATAAGCTGCATAACTATGAAGAGAAATTCCTCAGTCTCACCCATATCAAAAACCGGAACGATATTGGGATGACAAAGAATTGCTACCGTTTCCGCTTCCGTATGAAACATCTGAACCGATGCAGAAGAAAGCAGCTCCCTGGGGAAAAGTTTTATAGCGACTTTGCGTTTCAAGGATTTCTGGTATGCAGTATATACCAGCCCTGTTGCCCCCTTTCCCAAGGGTTCGACCAGTGTAATTCCAGAAATTTCCCTGCCGATATAGATCTCCGGATTACAGGGAATACCCGAAGTAATGGTATCGTACATAAAAACTTTCTAATTTCTTTACTAACACTTAAAAAGACCCGCAAGTCCTTATGGCAATTATACTTTAATGGCATAGTTCCGTATAGACTTTTTCTGCTGGAAGGATATATGTTTCCTATATCGATGGCCCTGGTAAAAAATTCTGTTTGGAAATTTTGAAAAATGGATTGTAGAGTGTCCGTTCCCAGTCTGAGGGACGGAGGAAAAATTTATCCAATGATCTTTGCAGGAAAATGAGGTTTTCCACCTTTGGAAGACTTTTTTAAGAAATAACAACCGCCCCAAGACTGATCCTGAAAAAAATTCTGATTGTTTTTTCCAAAAATGGAAAATAGAATTGCCGTTACCAATGGCTCCGGTCTACAGCTTCAGACAAAAAAGGCCCTCTTCTACAGATGAGGAAAGTTGGAGCAATGACGAAAAGTTTCCTCCGTCCCCAAAACATTTTATCTGAATGCGGTTTTAATTTTTCTTCAGTTCTTCTATTTTTCACCTGCTATATTATGAAAACAGAAAAACCAGCAGAGAGGGACGGTTTCGGGATCCAACTGATCTAGACACTCCTAAACCTTCCCTGAACAAAACATTACACTTTTTTTTGACCTTAAAAAGAGGGAAAATGCAAAAAGAAGCCTTTATTGATTTTCTAATAGAAACATTTCCAGATAAATACGCAGATCTGCTTAAAAGCTTTGAAACCTATTACCACTGGATCATCGAAGAAAACAGAAAAATCAACCTGATTTCCCGCCAGACCGATCCTGAAGATATCTGGACACAACACTTTCTGGATTCATTGCTGTCGGTTAAGCACGTAAATTATTCAGGCAAAACCATTCTTGATTTCGGTACAGGCGGCGGATTACCCGGAATTCCTCTGGCAATCGTTTACCCTAATGCATCTGTCACACTGCTGGACTCCAGAAAAAAAAAGATTCAGGCCCTCAGATCGGCTGTAAATGTTTTACACCTGTTAAACTGTTCTTTTCTAGACATAAGAATAGAAGATGTACCGGCCAGGTTGCATTATTCCTTTGATATAATAGTATCCAGATCTGTCCGGATACTTCCAGAATTCCGTAAACCCCTAATGAATCTGTTGAAACCAGATGGCAAGCTGGTCTTGTATAAGAGTCGTATTCTGGATGATGTAGCCCAGTTTAATTCCCCGCAGATCCATGATGTCAGCAATTCACTGATAGGAGAGAGAAAGGTTGTAATTATTGCCAAAGGAAAGTGAAAAGTTTGTCTAATACCTTAGAGATGTAAATTCAGCCTGATTTGAATATTACTGGTGCCAGAAAGAGAGAGAGTAATTTTATCAGGTTTATGGGATTAAGTGGGGAGAGGAGATTGTTTGTGGAGGGATCTTCCCCCATTAAGGGGGCACGCTTCCCGCAAATACTTTTGTTAACAGTGGTTTCAGGCGTTCTTTTTTTTAAAAATGGAAAACATCTTGAAAATCGAGCCCACCAGGCCAGTTTCATCATCCGGGTCTTTGGCCCCTTCGTATGGAAACGGGTAGGGTTTATATCCAGCCTTTTTCTTCATAAAATAATCCCGATCCTTCTTGATGTGCTGGCGTACCATACCCCGGTCTCTCATAAAAGGTTCCACGTTTTCACCTTTATACTTATTATCCCAGATATGAAGATCGCTTATCTGATCAGGAGCCGGATATCTGGTAGAAGCATCCCTGAAGGAACGATAATTTTCCAATACAATTGGGTGATCGAATTTGCCGTAAAATTCATTATCGTAAATAACCCCGGTTCCCCCGCGGATATACATCCCCTGATAACTTCCTCCTGATTTAATCTTGTTTCCATAAATCTCATATTTGCGACTTCCCCGGCCGTAAAAATAGTTCCCATGCGCATCTATCGGATTAGTGTTAAGATTGCCATCATCTATGGTATTATACCTGAATACATAATTTGAGCCCCGGTTAGAGGAAATTGAATGGATAGCACCTTTTACATTCTTATGCTCGAACTGGTTTTTTTCTACATAAACAGCATCATTAGAACCCAGTTTTACCGGCCGATTCCATGCCCCATCATTATCACCATAAATAACTATGTCAGTAACACTGTTTTCCTGAAACTGATTATTATCGATCACCCCTTTTACGTTCCCATTGGTCTCTATGGCCCTTTTCTTGAAGTTTTTGAAGGTACTGTTGTCGATTCTCATCTCCAGGCTGTCACCGTTGATCTTAATCCCGTTTCCATTCATGCCCCCATCCAGCACCATATTAGTCAGTCTGAAGTAGCTGTCAGAGACTACCCTGAATAACCAGTCAAGAGCAGATGTCAGATTAAGTACTGTTTTTTTCTTACCTGATCCTGAGATTGTTATGTTTTTTCTGACCTCGATTCTTGGTCCTTTGAAATCGAAATCTCCCTCTGGAATCACAACAGTGGCATTCTCAGGGGCATTGTCGATAGCCGACTGAATATCTTCTCTGCTGCCACTTTTTGCATTTATGGTAACCGCTGATGAATTTTGCACATTCAGCAAGAATGTGGCAATTGCTATGGTTGCCATCACATGCTTTTTCATAATACCTCCTTGCTCTTAAACATATGTAATCATCTGATACACAAATAAGCACAGAGCACTTGTTTAGAAAAGGAGTTATTTCGATGAAAATATCCCATTATTGTTTTAAATGGAAAATTAAGTCGCCAGTCATCATTCCCTAAATTTGGTTGTAGTTGCAACAACTCGACCATACTCATATTTTTTTCAATTTTAAAGGGGTACTTTTTATTTTCAAATTCCCGTTTTAAGAATGTGTGCGCAATAGTCCCCATAAGGAACCCCAAGTACTTTTCAACTCTTTACTGTTAAGTTTAACTGCATATTTTTTGTCATCCGCACAAGCTGTAATTCCGGCTTTCTTTTTAATCAATTGCAACTGCATAGAATATTTCGAGATTAAACATGTGGCAAAAGGCTTTTACAAGTTTATCTATATCCTTTGAAAAAGGATATAGCCATTGATAAAATCATAGACAAATACCTGAAAGATCTTCATTTTGAGGTTATTATAAAACTCGCTGGTTAGTATCGCTTTCATTTTATAAACCCTCCTTAACAAAAATCTCAACCATCATGTTCAAGACTTGAGAAAACTGAAACTTTCATTATAAACAATCCGTTTAATTCCGGCCAGTTCATCTACTCACCCTTAATCAGTTTATTCGATCTTCTCCCATTCCAGAGATTAGCTTCAAAAATTTATGGAATAGGACTGTCTATGCTTTTTTGCAGGCAACAGTACAGATATGATGGACTTTAGCTAAACCGCTTGAAATTATTTGATGCACATCAGGCAGACTTTTTGCATTTCTTTATTGGTAAATATCTATTGACTTTGCCCGAACAGGAATTGACGCTTAATGCCCAGCTCACAAAAAATCCATGATTTCAATTTTCAGACAGATCAGAGCTTTAAAAGAAAGGCTGTCCGAAGCGGGGGAATAACCATTTTCACCCACTTTCTGGATTATGGAATTCAGATTGGCAGTACCGCTATAATCGCACGGATTCTTGAGCCTTCCGATTACGGATTGGTAGCTATTGCCATGGCTATCACCGGTTTTTTTTTCATATTTAAGACTTTAGGACTCAGTGATGCAACAGTACAAAGAGAGCAGATTACTCATCAGCAAGTCAGTAATCTTTTCTGGATAAATGTAGCTGCCGGGTTTTTGCTCACCCTGGTTTTATTTCTTGGTGCACCTTTAGTAGCCAAAATATTTAATGACAACAGACTGATTAACATCATCAGAGTTTCCTCTTTGTCTTTTATTATTTCCGGCTTGTATACTCAACACCATGCACTTTTGAAGCGGTCCATGAAATTTTCCACTCTGGCGGTTAACGAAATAACAGGTATTAGTCTCAGTGTGATTGCAGCTATTATCATGGCTTTTTGCGGTATGGGCTATTGGGTTCTGGTAATCCGTCCGATCATCTATGCCGCCAGTATAGCTATCGGCTGCTGGATTTTATGCAAATGGCGTCCGGGACTTCCTGGCAGAAATAGTAATGTCAAGCCTATGCTCAAGTTTGGTCTGAACACAATTGCCTATTATATAGTCGATTACCTTGCCAGAAATTCAGATAAAGCTCTGATAGGCTGGAAAGAAGGACCAGGACCTCTGGGATTTTACTCCAAGGCATTTCAGCTTTTTCTGGCCCCGGTCAGTCAATTGACAATCCCCCTCTCCGGAGTGGCAGTATCAACCCTGAGCAAACTTTGCAAAACGCCTTCAAAATATCATTCATATTTTCTTAACGCAGTGCATGCAATTGCACTAGTAGGATTTCCAAGCAGTATGTTCCTGGTTGCAAACAGTAATCATCTGATCCTTTTATTATTGGGTGAAAAATGGGCCAGAGCTGCCGAGATCTTCTCTATCCTTGGTTTGGCAGGAGGAATTCAGCTTATCACCTCCACCAGGGCCTGGCTATTTGTATCGCAGGGGAGAACCGACCGGTGGTTTTACACAGGTGTGGTGGCATCAGTAGTTATGGGTTTATTTATCCTGACCGGTTTACAGTTTGGGACAAAGGGAGTGGCTATCAGTTACACCACATATGTATACCTGGCCCTAGTACCCAGTCTGTGGTATGCAGGTGCTCCTATCGGATTGAAATTCAGGCAGATTTTTTCAGTTATCTGGAAAACCTACTGTGCTTCATTTCTGGCAGGTCTTATCAATTGGTATTTAATCCGTTTCATGCAGAACTCTTCCCATTTTCTTATTTTGCTCTTTTCTATACTGGTATTCTCCTTAAGTTACACAGTTATTGTTTTTGCATTATATGGAAATATAAAACCATTTATCAGTTTTTTCGAGTTAGTCATGATGGTATTTCCCGGAGTTGTTAAAAACAAAAAAAAATCATGCTAAATCAGCATATTCCTTTCTGATATCAGTTTACATCAATTACGCTGAGGGATGAAAATGGAAATTATGAAATCAGGTATGCTTGACAACACTACAATAATTCGTTTCACCCATGCTTCAAGCAGCAGCGCAGGTACCGAATTTCACATTGAATCCCTGAACAATATTCTTTTACAGCGCAATAACATGACTATCTATTATTTGTACATGCCGGAAGACACTGCAGAGATTCAGACACAATTCATAGGTAAAGGAAAACTGATCCGTGTTCCAATGAAATACACCCCTTCCCCTCTCTCCTCAAACAGGAATCTCTTATACCATTTTTTTTTTAAATGCCAGTCATATCTGCCAGGTTTTGAATACATTCCGCAATTCAGGAATGTTATCAACCTTCACAGTATCATGAATAAAATATTTACAGAAAGCAAAATTGATCTTTTGATCAATCATTTCGCCGGAAGCAGGGGCAGTCTGGAAATAATGAAGGAGATAGCTGCCAGAAATATACCTATTCTGGTTATAAATCATTTTCACAACAGATGGTTCTGCAGAGCTGCAATTAAGCGACAACTCAGATATGCCAGTATGGCTGCCGGATTGTCAAATGTAGGAATGCCCAGATATCTGCGAACCAGATTTGTTAACCTTTCCAATGGAATCGATACCGATTTTTTCAATCCTGAGTTGGTAGATGAATCAATCACCCCTGGGACAAAACCTTTACTCCTTCTTCCTGCACGGGTAGTGAAAAGCAAAGGCCATATCGATCTGTTAAAAATTCTGTGCAATTTAAAAAAACATGGGCTCAACTGCTCAGTGGTTTTTGCAGGACGATACGACTCCTCCGAATATAAGTCCCTGTTGGATAGCTTCATCAAAAAGAATCATCTGGAAAGCAATGTTTTGTTTACCGGTGCACTTTCACCCCTATTGATGCGCCAATGGTATGCCAAAAGTACTCTGATGGTGCTCCCTACCTATCATGATGAAGGACTGCCAAGAGTGGTTCTGGAATCCCAGGCAATGGGACTGCCACCGGTCTGCTATGATTCAGGTGGAGTCTCAGAATCTATTCTCCAGGGACAAACAGGGTATTATCTGAAAAAAGGAGATCTTGGCGGTATGCAGAAGTGTATAGTGAAACTGTTAACAGATGATAAAAAGAGACTGTTTATGAGTAAAAACGGCAGAAAATTTGTCCTGAACAGTTTCAGCCTCTATTCTCTGGCCTGCCGTCATGAACTAACCTATTTCCGATTAATCTATTCTAAAGCAGAATGCTGATAAAATCTATCCAGAGCCCCTCAAGCCTGCCGGTTAAAAGAGAAAAATGGTATTAATATTGCTTTCCTCGAATGTACCCGTTCACACGTTTTTTTTCTGAAAGGGGAACATTCATGAAAGCGTTATTAATCATTTTAGCTGCAGTTTCATTTACATTTTGCGAAGGGATAAGAGTAGGATTAGATTTCGGAGTCTCAAACAGCAATAATTGCAGAACCGATGGGTGGAACACCGGTTTCTTAATCGCCACCAATTTGTTCTACGCCCCCACAAATAACATTATTTTCGGGTTGCGTTCCACCTATAACCGATGGTCTCCTGATGCCGATTCATTTCTCAATCAGCTCCCACTTAATCTAACCAATGCCAAAATAAAAGGTTCCGCCACCTTATGGGAGTTCGTCCCTGCCATCAGAATAGCAACCAACATTGCCCAAAGTCAGGTAGGACTCTTTGGCCATTTTGGTGCCGGTTTATTTATCTTTGCCACCGATGTCGAAGGCAAAGGAAATGTGGAAAACACCTCTTTTTCACAGAATCTGGTCGATTCCATAGAAAATGTCTGGGGAATCTCCATGGGATTGGGCATTTCTATCGGTCGGTTTCGTGGATTAACTCTGGAAATTCTCCCATTGTATCATGTTCTGGATTTAAACGATTCTCCCCGACAGTATTACACTGTAACACTCGGTTTTTCCTATGAATTCTAAGAAGGAGGCAATATGGGAATTTTTTTTCCGATAATGATAGTGCTGCTTCTCCAAACGTTTGTTTTCGCCCAGGATTCCAAACTTAAAGACTCTCTGCCCAACTCTCTTTTTATTCAGGATACCATTCCCCATGACACTTCTTTTCAAGATACCATCCCCCAGGATAGTAAGCCCTCTCCAAATGATACCTTCCCCTCTGATACATCCCAATCACCTGCCCCTTCGGACACAATCCAGCAGGATACATCCGGTCTGCAATCATCTGCTGATACAGTACCAGTTCCGCCCCGGATTAGAGAAGTATTAAATGAAAGGAGCATGGAAATAGGTCTGATGTTTGGTGAACCAACCGGTGCCTCTTACAAATATTACATAACCGATGTAAATGCGATCGATGCAGGTGCAGCAGTTTCTTTTATACCAAATGCAGTTTTTCAATTAAGTGCAGATTTTTTACGGCATTACTATCATTTTGCCAATGTCGGTGAAGGACGATTACCGCTGGTCTATGGAGCCGGTTTAGCTGTGCAGTTTCGGGAAGATACCCGATTTGGAATAAGAATTCCTGTGGGTCTGACTTATATCATGCAGAATTTACCTTTAGCACTTTTTATAGATCTTGCTCCCCGTTTTGATATTGTGCCAGATACCGAAGTCTCTATCAATGCCGCTGTGGGTGTCAGGTATCGATTCTTTCCCAGATAATTTAGCGAAACAGGGACCGGTAGTAAAGATAAGACTTCTTGTCTCTACCGATTCCCTCAGGCCCCTGATTAAGGTCATGCACGATGCTTACTTTTGTTAAGGGGAGGAGTAGAGATTCAGATGTAATCCCATCAAACTAATCCCCATCACATATATCATTGGAAATCTTACCAATCATAGTAATTCCTTATTTCTGTTCAGCCGGTTTGATTTTTCCAGTTCTGCAACTAAATATCCGATTCAGTGAGCAATAATCCGATTCTGCCGGTAAAAAATGAAAATCAGCCGTTTTTTACTCTCATCTGATTTGTTTAAATTTGTACTGACTATGCTTTAAAGCGCTCATTGTTATTATGGCGGGGCTCGAGAATACCTGTTCGGCTTTTAAAATCCGGTTCTTCTACCAACTTGAGCCATTTATTCAGTGGTGGTATGATTGTGATCAATATAAACCCGATATCCTTCCAAAATGACCAGTTTTCCAGATACTCCTTATTTAATCGAACTTTTTGCGGCCAAATGATCTGATCGTTGTAGGTTTTGGGATCTCTGACTCCAGCAAGAAGATCTTCTTCATTCCGGAAATAAATCGATGCCGGTCCGGTAATTCCTGGACGCAACAGAAGAATTTTTCTGTCTTCTCCTTCGAGCCGATCTGCATACCCTGGGACATCCGGGCGGGGTCCGACAAAAGACATCTTCCCTGTCAAAACATTCAATAATTGTGGGAATTCATCGAGTTTAAATTTTCTCAGATATTTTCCCAGCGGAGTAATCCGCTTATCTGAAGCTGTAGTTATGAAACCACTTCTGGATGCTTCTGAGTACATGGTCCGGAATTTAATGCAATTAAACATTTTTCCATGCCGGCCTATTCTTTTTTGTAAGAATAATGCAGGTCCCCGTGAACTCAAGATTACAGCGATTGCGATCAGAATACCAAAAGGCCACAGCACAAGAATTCCAATAGTGGCCATAATTATGTCAAAGGTGCGCTTAACTGTAAAATTTACCATTGAATCAGTAATTCATCCTGTTAACTGAACATTCTCTCCTGTATCTCTTCAAAATCCGGTCCTGTCATTTCCGGAATGAGTTCCTTTATGTCGTTATAGATCAGACGCATGTTTCCCAGTTCTATATTGCTTTTTAGATCGTGAACAAACTTTTCGACTCTGTCGGGATCATGATGATTTCTCTTTTGTACCCTGATTTTGTCAAAATCGGTAGGAACCAGATCCTCTTGTTCGCAAAGAAGAACCTCTTCTACCTTCTCTCCATGCCGCATGCCGGTAAAAACGATCTCTATGTCTTCGCCCACCCGTAATCCGGAAAGCTCGATGAGATTTTTGGCCAGATCCACTATTCTGACAGGTTCACCCATCTCCAGCATAAATATCGCTTTTGATTCATTGAGAGTTGAAGCCTGCAAAACCAACTGCACTGCTTCTGGTATGGACATGAAATACCGTTTGGCATCGGGACTGGTAACCGTAACCGGCCCCCCCTCTCTTATCTGTCTCTGAAACATGGGTATGACACTTCCACTTGAGCCAAGTACATTTCCAAAACGAACAACATTAAATAGTGTTCCAGATGGATTCCTTTCCAGTACGACCCGCTCTGCAAGCCTCTTCGATATACCCATAATGCCCTTGGGATTAACAGCTTTATCGGTTGAAATCATTACAAACTGCTTTACACCGTATCGTTCTGCAAGGGATGCAAGGGAAGCACTCCCCAGAACATTGTTTTTCAGGCAGGCAAGGGGATTCCATTCCATAAGATGCACATGTTTATATGCGGCAGCATGATAAATGTAATCAGGTGGATATTTTCTGAACAGAAGATCCATAAAACCATTATCGAGAATATTTCCTACAACAGTATGAATGGCAATATCTTTGTATTTCTTTTTTAGTTCAAGATCCACCTGGTATGCACTGACTTCACTGGAATCCAGCAGGATCATTCGTGAAGGCTTATAAGAAGCTACCTGATAACAGATTTCAGAACCGATAGAACCTCCTGCACCTGTTATAAGCACTGTCTTGGCAGCAAGCTGTTTACGAACTTTAGTATCATCCAGCTTTATATTAGGCCTGCAAAGTAAATCATCTATAGAGACATCGCGGATCTGATTAATTCTGAGCTTGCCACTCATAATATCCAGCATAGATGGCACGATTTTAAACTTCAGGTCCCATTCAGGAATTTTGGATGCCTTGATGATATTTTCCACTGTTTTATTGGTAGCTTCCGGTATAGCTATGAAGATTTCATGAATACGGTGTTTTCTTATCACATGTTTTATCAGTGATACATCACCAAAAACCTTCAGCCCCTGGATTCGCTTGTTATGCAGAGATTTGTCTCTATCAATAAACCCTATCGGTATATATTCTTTTTTTCTGGCTGCCTTGATAGTTTTAACAATTTCATTTCCGGCAGTTCCTGCTCCTATTATGAGCACGTTTTTCACAGTATCACTGGACGGTATAAATGACTCTCTGAAAAGACGTATGGCAAATCTGGTCCCTCCATTGAAAATGATAAAAAAGGCGAAATTCAATACATAAATAGATCTGGGATAACCGATGAATTGACCACTGAATATGATCATAAACATAAAAATCAGAGAGGCAAGTGAAGATGCCTTGACTATGTCCTTCAGATCATCGACGCTTACATAGCGCCATATTCCCTGATAGAGATTGAAGATGCCTGAAACGATTAAAAAAATTATTACATTCAAAGGAAGGGACAGAAAGAAGAGTCTGGGATAACTGCCCTGTCCCAAGGTAAAATCAAATCTTAATAAAAATGATATAAGCAGAGAAAATATGGAAAAAATTGCATGCAAAGCAACAATCACTGCAAGCCTGTACTTAACAAGTGGTTTAAAAATGGTTATCATACTTCTATAAAACCCGTTAAAATCACAGATAAATAGCCTTTAATTCCATTTCCTATATGTTATCTGACAAATTGCTTTTTCAGATGTTCAACAACATAATCCAGTTCAGCCTGTGTAAGTGAAGAACCTGAAGGCAGACATAATCCATTGTCAAAAAGTTTTTCAGATACCCCGTTTCCATAATATGCACACTTCTGAAATACCGGTTGAAGATGCATTGGTTTCCATAACTGCCGGCTCTCTATGTTTGCGCTTTCCAGATTCAGGCGGATCTGTTCCGGAGTAATCGACACGCCATTAAGCACAATACAGGTGAGCCAACAGTTGGATTTACCATAAACATCAATGGGAATAAATCCGATTTCACCTATGTCCTTAAAAGATTCCTTATAATACTCAAATATTTCCCTTCGTCTTCTGACCCTCTCATCAATCACTTTCAACTGTCCTCTTCCGATTGCAGCACTCACGTTGCTTAGCCGGTAATTATATCCTACATTTTCATGCATATAATACGGAACCGGGCTTCGTGCCTGAGTCGATAAATATCTGGCCTTTTCTGCAATTTCTTTGCTATTGCATATCAGAGCCCCACCCCCTGAAGAGGTGATTATCTTATTTCCATTGAAGGAAAATACTCCCACATCACCTATCACTCCTGTGTGCTTTTCTTGATAATAACTCCCAAAGGATTCTGCCGCATCTTCTATGACAGGTATGCCATATCTGGAAGCAATTCTCATTATTTCATCCATATTGGCTGCCTGTCCATACAGATGAACAATTATGATTGCTGCAGGTTTCTTTCCTTTTTTGATTCTGTCCTCTATTGCAAACTCAAGTAAACCCGGATCCATATTCCATGATTTCTTTTCACAATCAATAAAGACCGGTTGTGCTTTCTGGTAAATAATAGGAAATGCGGAGCCTGCAAAAGTCAAAGTACTGCAGAGTACTTCATCATTTTCCTTTATACCATTCAGAATCAAAGCCAGATGGATGGCTGCAGTCCCTGAAGACAGGGCAACTGCATATAAAGCACCTGTATATGAACAGATCTCTTTTTCGAACGATTCGATATCTGGCCCGACTGGAGCTATCCAATTGGACTTGAACACATTCTGAACTAGTTTTTCCTCCTCACCAGACATATGGGGAGGGGACAGAAATATCCTTTTTTCCATATCTGAATTAACTTTTTTAGGGATGGTTTATATCAAAAATTTCATTATACCCTGCGTCAACAACCAAATCAGACGTTCACATTGAAGTGAAAATTCTACTATTTATTATCAGAAAAAGCTATCAAAGTTTTCTGTTATTCAGCTAATCAGGAAAAATTCCTGCCTCGGGTATGCTTAATGTTCAACCGCCTTTAAACGCCGGCATACAAAAAAAGCACGGTTTAAATCCACCCAAGCAGCTTATAACCTATAATGCCATAATATTCATGAAGCGCTCTGGTAGAGATATCCAAAAAAGAAGAATTAGGGAATAAATTAAAAATAAAAGTCCGTTTCATTATGGATTTCTGAAAATCGGCTGGAGCAGGATACACTGTAAAACCGTATTTTTTGAACACTGCTTCTGAACGGATCATATGCGATGCAGAAGTCACCAGAATGATCTTCCTGGGTAAACCAAGCGAATCCAGAATCTGGGCAATATAGGGTCCATGTTCATGAGTGTTCTTAGCCTTTGTCTCAACAATAATATCAACGGAATCAACTCCCATTTCCATCAGAAGCATCGCATTATGCAATCCTTCGGGAAGCATGTCCTTTAATGCAGGATCTACCGGACCTCCGCTGGTAATAATCCGTCTGCATATCCCTTTTTTATACAGTTTGGCACAATGAATAATTCTGTCTCCTGCTTCGTTAACCTCAAGACGATTGGAGGAACGTTCTGTTATCTGTCCAGCGCCTCCCAGTACAACAATTGCAGAACAGCTATCTGCCGGAAGCTGCACCGATAAATAACGGTTCTCCAGTATGCTTATCAGCAGATTGGAAACGATCCGCGATGAAAAAAGCAAAAGAATAGTACCGGCGGCTAAAAAGCACCATATTGAATACTTTTTCTTAGTAAAAAACGCCACCATTCCAATTATCCATATTACTGTCACAAGCCCTAAAGGATACAACGGAAGTGCAATAAACTTGATTAGAAAAGCCATAATATCCAATAATTAAGTGGTTAGATAAATTTGATAACCGGAAATATAAATCATTTTGACTGTTACCTGAAGTCGAATCTAAATATGTTCGAATTTATTATTCCTTAATGAAGGAGAGAATATAAGAAATTGAAAAAAGAGATTAATCAGAATAATAGATATGCAATCTGTAATCAGTTTTCCAGACTCCCTGATCAAGTATTTTTATTTCAAGAAATTCATCGGTGTAACTGCTGTTTTTCTCAATGACAACATAAAACTGACGGCTCTGTCCTATTGATAAAAGACGTTCCGACGGACCAAGTTTGACAATTACGGCATAATCTTCGATAAGCGGGTCATCCTCATCTTTTATATTGAAACTCAAGGTTTCTGGTTGTAAAGCTTCTCGCATATCCAGAACACTATCAGCCCAGGAGCATGTTATGTTCGCAGGATGGTTTGGGGGGACAATGCGGATTACCGGCTCTAAAATGTCAATATTCTCGAAATAATCTTTGATAGTAATGGATAGTTTATAGGTACCAGTGTCTTTTGCAGATGGCATCCATCCAAGATATGCATAATCGTTATTAGAACTATCCATAAAAATGACAGGTACAGAATTTCCTGAAGATGATACGGTATAGGAAAATGGCTTCATTCCGGTACCGCTTTGCGGTTGCAACTGAAGTAACCAGGTATCACCGGCCTCTATGAAAAGCGGAAAATCACTTAAGGTGTTTTTGAATCTTACTCTGTTCTGCGGTCTTACATCGATGATTATGATTTCACTCTCAACATAGATTTTACCATCAAATGCAATTACTTTGCATCTATAAATGCCTGCTCTATCCAGTCTGATAGTGCACTGTTTATCCGCATAAGAACTTTCTGCAAGCAGGAATTCACTTGAACCATAAGCCACGTATAAGTAATACTTCAGTTCGTTGGCAGAATCTGCATCGCCTCCGGTCCAGCGGAAACTGCATTCATTTGTGTCGAACATCTGGCCATATTCCGGGACAGTAATAACCGGTTTTTCCGGAGCAGAGCCATAATAAAGACATCTTTTCTGAAGATAAGTTTTGTTTCGGTTTACTATTGATACATAAATGGTATCATAGCCGCTGTCTTTCTCCGTGGCATCCAGAAATATTCTTGCAGAATTATTACACAAAACCCTGTGTTCAACTTTATCACCATATCTGACAAGCAATTCATCACCACTCTTCAGCACAGAATCAGGATCATGAATTACCACATCCAGGAATGAACTTAAAGATGGATCACTGAGATCATAAATGGAATCGTTTTGTCTTCCATTAAAATTTAAAGATAGTTCTATTGGTCTTTTTTTAGGTATGACCCTGATTTGCGCAAAAAGAGTCGCGGTGCTGTCATTTATGATGTCTGTTGCTGTAACAATCAGTTTATGAATCCCTGTATCCCTGGCAACTGGTGTCCACCGTAATCTCCCATCCTCCGACAAAATAGGTGTTCCTCCTGGAACAAGATGGACTTCATATCTTAACTCTTTACTATCTATATCTGGAATTGTTTTCAGATGAACATCCAGCATCTGGCTGTCTGCAATAAGTTCCATGGGAATTCTGGTCTTACTGGTATCAAATATCAGGGACTGGTAAACCCTTTCAGAACGCATGACAATGACATTCAACGTACAAACCATATTCATCCAATAATTATCCCGGTAATTAATTAAAATTCTGGATACTGCTGTGTCTGAAATATCAGGAATCCAGGTAAAATTACCGCTCAAAGAGTCAAGATAAAAAGATGATGGATTACCTATTGGTTTATAGATTATCTCATCTCCATCCCTATCGATCGCCTTAACATAGCCTCTATATTCCTTGCCCACAACCGCTTTTATCGTTTTATTGTAACTGCTTAGTTCAGGGCGGTGGTTTAATTTCAGGAAAAAAAGCATGCTGGTGTCGTGATTTACTGAATCGGTTACTTTTACAGTAAAGCTTTCACTCACAGATGTGATTGCTACCTCTTTTTCCCAGATGAAACCGACTGAATCAGACTTGTGAATCATATCACCATTTATGGTTACTGAACTGATACCATCTCCCTCATCAAATGCTATAATTCGGAAAAGTGCCGGACTTTTATCAGTTATTTTCCGTTCGCCCTGTTCTGTAACAGATTGTCCATTAACGGTAAGCTCCACCAAATTGGGTTTCTTGGAATCTGCACTTGATGAATCATAGAAAACCTGAAATCCAGTATCTACCAAGACTTTCCCATCGGTATTTTCCAGAAGAAGTCTGATGCTGCAATTATTTCGGTCATTTTTAATAGACGCATGAAAATTCCAATTGCCAGAGAGCTTTTCTCTGAAACTCCAGGTATCATAAGCAGCACTATCTATGATCAGGTGTAAAAGGTCGGCTTGGGAATTGAAAAAATTCATCACCTCACCACTCAGAAAGAACTGCCTACGCTTAATGGTCGGTGAAGTTGGAGATGTAATCTTAATGTATACCGGATCCGAAGAATTTTGAGTTGAATCATAATCAAGCCAGAAACTTTTATGTGATATATTGTCAAATTCATCTGCTGCAGTTACGTTTAGAGGTGTGGGCAGCTTTAGAGTATTCACATTTTTTATTAACCAAATATATTCCTTGTAATTATTATATGAAAAAACCTGATCAGCAAAAGTACCATTACAAGTAGCATTTCTGACTCCGCCATCATCCTCAACTCTGACCAAAAAATAGAAATTGGAATCATGAGCGATCATCGTGTCCTTGAACAGTCCATTCATGCAGGTAATTACCGGTGCCTCATTGTCATTGATCTCACAGAAAAACCTTACTGATGGTGAACGATATTTTCCCCTACTATCCGATACAGTCAGAAATGCTTGCGGCCCTGAAGTGCCTCTTAATTTAAAATTGATGGTTGTAGAGTTAGCGATTATAATCTCTCCATCAGAAAATCTCCAAATATAAAGGACATCCTCATCTTCAACACCTTTTGCATAAAGAATAACAGAATCACCAACATTTGCCCTGATATCGGGATGGAATAAGGGGTTTACTAAATAGAGATTCAGAGTCTGATGAATCATCTCACCACTGTTTCTGATAGAGACCAGCTTGATCTGATGATATCCCGTGTCGTAAAAGGAAATGTTACAATTAAGTGAATCATGTCTGTTGAAATCAATGCAGGTATCACTGAAAAAACGGTTACCCTCCACATAAAGAGAGCATTTTTGAAGCAGGTTTCTTGCCAGAAATTTAATGGTCAGGGACCTGGTGGAAAAAATCTGCAAAGTATCATTATCCTGAATGTCAGTTTGAATGATAGCTCTTGCATTCGCTTCATTTTTAAAAGGATTTTGCTCAGAACAACTCAACAGTGCAGTTATGGCAACTGAAACCAGGATTGGAAATGAAACCACCCTGCAGCTCAATAAATAACGGTATAACCTCAGAATACCCATTATGGTTTTATCACCTTTATAACTGTGCTGTTGGGACGCTGATTCTCATAGCAAAATTTTATCCAGTCTGGACTTTTTTCTTTATGATATATCCTGAATTCATCGATATGGCCCAGAAAATAATTCAGATAATTTACATCAGATCCCAACATTGCCTCTGGGTTTGGACTACTGCGGATATTGTTAATTACCTTTATTTCTGATGTATCCTTTATTCCATCTATAAAAATAGAAAACTCACCAGTTGAGAAATTAATTGCACATGCAACATGGTGCCAATTACCATCCGAAATTTCTTTCCTGCTGCGAAGCTCTCTCATTGTCAGTAATTCAGGTTTGGTTCCCACCTTCAGATTACCGGTTTCCATGCTCAGTTTGAATTTTGGCCCATCAATCCCGAACAGCACGAAAACGATTCCTTCACCAATAAAAGCATCGGGTCTAATCCAGGCTTCGCAGGACATGTACTTATCATACCTATTCAGTCTTGGAACATTTCTTAACCTTATATTATCAGCTATAAGGTCCTGGCGCATCTCAAAACCCTGGCCGTACCCAATTAAACCATCCCTGTCCCCAATCGTATGATCATCAGCGTTAATTCCATTAATCGTAGCATCCTTAAATAAACCATCGCTGGTAGAGCCCAGACTGTCCGACAGATGCCAGACACAGGCGAAACCGTTTGCAGTGTCAAATACGACATGCCCGTCTGAAACCAGCCCTGTGTCTCCTCCTAATTGCATTATTATTTGTGTACTATCATCGGCCCTTACAGTATCCATTAATACCCAGATTGCTGCTCCGCTATCAGCACCAATTTTCCAATAATCAACTTCATAGGGCAAAGTATCTTTAATGTTTTTTTCTTTTCTGAAAACAACCGAATTTAATGAAGCTGGAAATTCGGTACCATCGAGCCTCACCAGCACTGGCACATTAAGAAGATCCCCCGTCATGCCCATGCCAAACGTGTTGATTTTTAACACATATGTATTTACATATATATTCCACATCGGACTCTCAGTTTTGAATCTTCCATCATCTGCAACAACTTTCCAGTAATAGATACCTGGACTTACAGATGTATTAAATACAAAACGCGAATCCCGTAGACCAGAAGCAATCAGTTCCGGATCAGGGTTATTCCCAAAGTAGAGATTGTATTTTAAAGAATCATTATCATTATCCGCAAAGGACCATTTTAACGTATCCAGTTTCACTGCTTTGAATGAACCGGAATCAGGAGAAGGTGGTAGATCGACAACCGGAGCGGTACCGTAATAAAATGTAAAAGTATTTTGTTGAACATCTTTCCCTTCTCTTATATAAACTGTCATGGTATCGCGACTGTTGGCAGCTTTGTTAGGATCTATTATTACCATGATTCTATTGCTATTCTCATTTTTAACCACAGATTCTGAATGTAACAGGTTTATCTTAATCGAATCAGGAACTCTTCCAGTATAAAAAACAAAAGTATCAGGTAAAGAAGTCTTGCTCAAATCAAAAGCACCATCCGCTGTTTTTTCCCTCCCGGGTTTTGATAAAAGCTCACATTGAAGATCCGGTTTTTTATAAATTCTGATCGTTTGTTTAAAAGTATCACTGTTACCAGCTTCATCTGTTACAGTAGCTATCAGCAACTGCCATCCAGTATCCTTATCAAGTGGAAGATATTTTAGTTTACCTTTTATAACCGGTAAAAAAGTCTGCCGGTTTTCATCAAACCAGCACCGATAAACAGTATCAGAGATTTCTCTGTTTTTAACAGGCAAACTGGCAATTATAGTATCTACACCCGCTTCATATTCTGAGTTGATTTTTATTTTGTCCAGATCAAACCTGATATGCAGAGGATTTGTTATCTGAACCAGTCTTGTTTCACTTTCAAATACTCTTTCCCCCAAAGAAGCATGAACTTTCCATCTATATAATCCTGATTTTTTAATTTGCAGCGTGCAAACAGTGGTATCTACAGCAACTTTTTTATCCATTGCCGAATACAATCCGTATTGAAGTTCCCAGTGAAGATCTGTATTTTGCTGTGTATGCCAGGAAAAAATGATATTGGTATCTACGACAGTAGCATTGTCTTCAGGCCTGTCAAGAAATATATTTTCAAAAATATTTCCATAGAAAACAACAAGTTTGCAGCTGCTGCTGCAATTTACAGTATTAACACTGACAAGCAAGGTATCATAACCGCTTAATAAATTAGAGTCATTCAGGGTTATAGAAAAATGATCTGCATTAAAATTTTTATAATCAAGAATCACCACATCCTTGCGTTTGACCGATACCGAATATTTTGTCGATTCGTCTCTGCCAGAATCAATTATTTTAAATGCCAGTTCATTGTTATGACTTAAATCAATAATTCCTTCCTGATAATATAAATAGTTCCCGGTCAGCTCCAGTGCCAATGTTTCCTTTGACAGCAGATCAAGAACCAGAAAAAGCGTATCATAAGTTAATAATGAATCCTGCACTGTTATCATGCAGTGAAAATCTCCCTTTGCGATTTCATCTAAGAAGGGTCCGACTGTAATCGAACTATTCTTATTATTTATTTCAACAGGGACTTTATGATCACTTAGTATATAACTGTTAATCTGATAAGGTGGTAATCCGGTTGTGGAATCGATTATCAGATTAAATGTTACCTTTTCATCACGAAGCAGCCTTTTCCTTAGCTCATCCTCTGTTGTGATAAACCTAACCGGCTTTGGGACTTCTTTCTTTTCCATAATAAGCATATCAAAGTTATATATCAGACTTTTACCGTATCCATCATCGGCTTCGATAGAAAAGTTTCTGATTCCTTTTTCAGATATATCCGGTTTATACTGAATTACACCATCGGAGCTTATTTCCATCTTGCTGGAATTCAGAATGCTTAGGCTGAGAGCATCTCCATCATAATCGTGCACTTTGATAGTATCTTTGTATGTGTCCCCTATTACCAGCAGCCTTGGGGGATTTGGACTTTTGATTACTTCGGGTTTATTATTGTAATAGACAACCAGTTTTCTTTCGCTGGCATTATCCTTTTTATCTACCACTTTTATCAGGAAAGTATCCCCTTGAGGCTGATGATAAAGAGTGTCTTTAAATTTCCAGAGAAATTTGTCAGTTGATAATGGCAACATCCTGCCATTAATCATGAAAGTATTAATACCACTGGCCTCGTCAAAAGCAATTATTTCGAATTCCACTACGTTTTTGGATAGTGTATGTTCATTCTTTCTGATTATTTCTCCATCTGCCCTGACTTCTAAAATAACCGGGTTTACTTTATCTTCACTTGCAGAATCATATACTATTATTTTCTCGACAGAATCTAGCACATTTTTATCTGTTACAACTTTTATCTTTACCAGATTGGTGCCCAGCGATAAGGAAGCTTTTCCGAACCAGATGCTGTCATATTCAACTGCGGTATCTTTCGTATTACTTTCAATAATCACCTTTAAATCCTGATACAGCTCAGTGTACCTGTTAAGCTTAACAAATATCTCCTTTTTATCGGTTGAAACCTTACTGGAATCTTCGGACGGTAAGATTACCGAGATCTGGACACCGGAATTACTTTCCACTTTTGAATCATATTGCAGATAATACCTGGCAGTTGCAGCATTTCTGTAAACATAGTTATCAGATGCATATATGGTTATCGGCAAAGGCTCTTTTAAGGTATCAAGGCCGTAGAAAATCCTGGTAAATATGTTATTCTGGATTTTGTCAAACCGCACTCCATTTATTGCTGCCGAATCGATTCTTTCTCCCCCCCTGTCTTTAATGGTCACTGTAAAATAGAAATTTTTTTCTGATGTCTTTACTGTGTCACCAATAACAGTGTAGGTGATAGGCAACAAAGTTATTTCTGGAGCCAGCAGATCGGTAAACTTGTAGTCAAACACCACAGCAGGCGAACTGATTAATTTGTAATACGCGCGCAAAACCCCTTTTCCACTGCATTCAACATCTCTAAGCACAACAGAAGTACAACAGGCAGTACTTTTAAAAACATTACCACCAATACTCCATTCGTACAAAACATTCTCTTTCAAAGGCTGGGTGACCAGCCTGATAGTATCACCCAAATTGGCAGTAATTGATTGCTGTGTTAACGGTGATTTAATATAACACTGAAGACTCATTCTAACCACATCGTCATTACTTCGATAGGTTAAAAATTCGATTGTCTGCCACCCTGTATCAGAAAAGCAAAATTTGACAGGGTACTCGCCAGCTGTATATACTGAATCTGTAGAGAAAATGCTCCATTGTCCATTATTAAATTCAATATTTGCAGGACTCCTTACAATGACAGAATCAATCAGATTGGGTGCAGAGATGGCAATCTGCATAATATGTTTGGAAAAGATCTCCAGAGTATCAAGATTGTCAAAAGTCTGAGAGACAATACTGATCTGAGCATTTCTGTAATCTTTAAAGGGGTTGTGATCGGTAGTGCAAAGGAAGAAAGCATTACTTAAAGCAAGAAGCAATATCAGTCTGAAAATGAAAATTCTCTTTCCCTTCATGGTCATAGCCCAGCATTCTGTAAATCAAAAACTATGGTGTTAAAAAGTAAAAGACCAGGTAAATACCATAGCACCAATTGTGGAAAAAAGGAAACTGGAAATAGTCCAGACAATATTTCGATTCACCTCAGAACGAGCTGCTTCCCAGTCAAGATCACCACGTGGACCTATTGTCAGATCACTGTCAATCATTCTGAACTTCTTTTTGGAGTCCTTCAACTCCAGTGAAGCCGTTGTCCCAGAAACTATCCCTAAAACACAGATACCTAATCCACTATAGCGAAAGCAGTTTCTTTTGCGAGCGTCAGGATCCTGCAGAATTTTTACCGGAACCCCGTCTATCATAGCATCTTTAACTGAAACACTGTAGGAATAGGGAGATGACTCTATCACTGTCTTTTCCTCTCCCTCAATACTAAGATTATTCCGACCGTTTTCTGTAAAAATGCCATTGGTAATTCTAATGAACCTGGTCTCTGAAATGATCCCCTTCACCGAATATTTCACTATAATATGCTGCAAATCTGATCCTACACCGTCTTTATGAATGTAGATTCCATTCCAGTCAAAGGAAGTGGGATTCAAAGTGCTAAAAGGATTAGCCAATCGGTCATTTTCTGAGGTAAATATAACCGGTTTGTCTTCTGATCCACTGGTTACCAGAATACCCTGGACATGAACACCAGTGAAATTTTTAAACAAAAATACCGTACCTTCCTCTATACGCACAACTTTACCTGCAGGAACAAAAATATCTGCTATAACCAGGTATGGAGACTTATCTGCAGTAACGATCTTAGGCAAATCACCTGCAATCTCTGTGTAGGCAGCAGGCAGATCAAAGCAAAGCATGATCAGGGTCAGTGAGAATGAAGACAAAACCGGGACTTTCACTGTCAACCTTTACCTGAATTAATTTTTTCGGTGATGCGCTGCATTTGCAAATCTGCCTCTCTGAAATACGGATGATCTTTTGATGTCTGCAATTCGGCTTTAAGCTCATACCAGCTTTCCAGTGCCTGGTTCTTAAACTCAACAGATGGTTGTGCATCAAATTCCATACTTTTACAGCGAGCTGTCAAATACAGCCGTTCCAGTCTGATATAATTATTTTCAATAAAGGCAGCAGGCCTCTTGGAAGAATATTGAAGATAATCCAGTGCTCTGATCGTGTTTTTATTATCCAAATAAAATCTGGCTTTTTCAAGATAGAACTCAGCATCATCCAGTTCCTGATTTATCAGTAGCTCTCTAAGGTCGGCATTCCGCTGAAGTGCTTTTAATGCCCTGATCCTGTAGATTACAGCTTTGCTGCTGGCGGCTTCCTGCGGACTCATTTTCTCAATTATTTTTAAAGCGCTTTCGAAACGGCGGTTATTAACCTCCTGCACAAAAATAGTTAGCAGATCTTTAGTTCCGTACAAATTGCATAATTGTTCCACAATATCAGGTGACTTATCAGTTTTTTCAGACCCTTTGGATTCTTTTTTTTTCACCACTTTCACATTCTCTACTGAAATTGTGTTTTTTAATGTGCTTTTCTCTGTTATCAATGCTGACCCAGTAGTATCCACCGGAGAAATATTTGCGAACTCTATTGCAGGTGCACTTAAAACTGGTACTGCTGAAGTTGATAAATAATGCGCCTTTAATTTAGGTCCGAAAAGAAAAACACCCGATATCACAAATCCAGCAGTAATAATCGATGTCAAAAGCGTCGCAGGTACCTTCGATCTGGTAGATATTACAACTTTTGGAGCACTCCTGGTACCTATAAATTGTTTTAAAACCTGTTCTGGTGAAAGCGAAGTAAGGTTTTTGTGAATCAAAGTTATTTCTGATAAAAACGAAGTCGCATCCTGAACACGTTTATCCCGATCCTTTGCCATACATTTGTGAATAAGGTTGCGCAAACGGACTGGGATTTTCAAGTCATAACAGGCAATCGGTTTGAAATCATTTTTAAGTCTGGAAAGCATCAATTGAGCAGCATTTCTTTCTGGAAAAGCCTTTTGACCAGTTATCATTTCATAAAAAACTGCTCCCAATGAGTAGATATCCGTTCGGACATCTGGTTCCTTCCCTTCCAGTTGTTCAGGAGAAAGATATTGCATGGTACCCAGAATGGAACCATCGGTAGTGTGAATAGAAGTATCTGTAGGTCTGGCTATACCAAAATCCATTAATTTCAGAATACCACGATTAGAAATCATGATATTTGAGGGCTTTAGATCTCTATGAATCACTCCAAAATAAGTTTTCCCATAAATAACATATTCCTGATTGTGAGCATAACGCAGAGCTCTGCCGATCATTACTCCAATGGCAGTACAGACCTCTGGCGGAAAAGCTCCACGTTCAGAAATAAGGGTCTCGATGGTCTTTCCATCGATACGCTCCATCTCTATATATGGAAGCTCGTTCCAGCATCCAACTGCATGAATTTCAACTATATTGGGATGATGTAACTTAGCAGTGATCTTGATTTCGGTATCAAAACGCTGTATTGTTTCTTCTGTGCAATTCGGATGAAGAAGCTTAACAGCTCTGCTTAATTCAAGTTTGGAGTTCCAGATCTCATAAACATTAGCCATTCCCCCCACACCCAATACACCGGTAATGATTCCTGAGCCTAAGGGTTCATTCTGTGAACCATCAGGTAAAATAACCCTGTTACGAACCCGTTTCAGTGCGGAAATCTCCAGAACTGGTTTGCCAGCTTGTCGGGGCGGCTCTTTTTGTAGCATAGAAGAGACTCTGAAAAACGAGGACCATCAATCGGAAACTGCCACAAACAATCGCTATTAACTATATTCTATATCATATTTTTAGTAATATAAAATATTTAATGGTTCAATGTTTTTGTTGGCAACAAACTGACTACAATATACACGATTTCAATACATGAGGTAATTCAATGGCAAAAATTATCGATGAAGTCTCCAGAACTTTCTCAGAATACCTGTTAATCCCCAGACTCACCAAACGGCAACATACCCCTGAAAACGTTTGTCTTAAAACACCAATAGCCCGCTATTCTAATGGCAAACCCCGTTTCTGTTTAAATATTCCCTTTGTTTCTGCAAGCATGCAGGCGGTCTCAGGACCTGAAATGGCCATCGCTCTGGCTAGACAGGGAGGCTGTGCTTTTATCTACTGCTCTCAGACCATCGAATCACAAGCCGCAATGATTTCCAAAGTCAAAACCCATAAGGCAGGATTTGTACCTTCAGACTCTAACCTCAGAGCAGATAGCACGCTCCGGGATGCCATCAATCTGCGGAAAAAAACCGGTCATTCGACCATGCCGGTTACTGAGGATGGAACCGGAACCGGAAAATTCCTGGGCATAATAACCGACAAAGATTTCTGGGAATATGAAGATGATCTCGATGCCCCCATTTCCTCATTTATGACGCCTAAAAGCCATGTCGTATTCGGCACCATAGGAATCACTTTACATGAAGCAAACTCGCTCTTAAGAAAGCACAAAAAAGAGTGCCTTCCTATTCTTGACAATGAGGGCAGACTCCATTCACTGGTGTTTAAAAAGGATTATTTTGATCACATGAATAATCCAAACGAACTGCTTGATAATCAAAAAAGGCTGGTGGTAGGTGCTGCAGTTAACACTCACGATTACCAGGAAAGAATTCCTCAGTTAATAGAAGCTGGTGCTGACATATTGTGTTTTGATTCCTCAGATGGCTATTCAGAATTTCAAAAAGATGCCATTCTATGGGCCAGGGATAAATACGGAGACAAAGTGGTGATCGGTGGAGGCAACGTCGTAGATGCCGATGCATTCAGATTCCTTGCCGAACAGGCTCAAGCCGATTTTGTCAAGGTAGGGATCGGTGGAGGCTCAATTTGTATTACCCGCGAGCAGAAAGGAATCGGCCGGGGACAAGCCTCAGCTTTACTGGCTGTTGTAGCAGAACGGAATCGTTACTACGCTGAAACCGGAATCTATGTTCCTGTATGTTCCGATGGGGGACTCTCGAATGATACCCAGATAATCATAGCATTAGCTATGGGGGCAGATTTTGTAATGATGGGCAGATATTTTGCTATGACCACTGAAAGCCCCACTCCTAAAGTCTCGATCGGGGGGCGTATTTATAAACCATACTGGGGTGAGGGCTCTAACCGGGCTCGTAACTGGCAAAGATATAATCAGAGCGGAACAGGTGAAAACGGGCTTAAATTCGAAGAAGGAGTGGATGCCTATGTGCCGGTGGTAGGTACCGTGAAAGAAGTGCTGGATGTCACAATGGCAAAAATAAAATCCACCATGTGCAATCTGGGTTCTCTTTCCCTTAAGGAATTTACCGAAAATGCAGTTCTTACCAGAATTTCTGAACAGTCATTTGTTGAAGGTGGTACTTCAAATGTTCTTTCTCTGGATAAGGACATACCTAGAGAAGTCTGAAGATGATGAAAGTGACAGGCAGATAAAAACCTGCCTGTATACAATATTCTTTTTCTCCTCTCGTATATTCAGATACTCAGGTATGCTTTTTTGATTTTCGGAGGAGTATTTTGAAAGTTCTGTTTTCCAGGCACCTGATTACTGCCTCACTATTAGTTATTCTTATTACCTGTGCACTGATGATTTATTCTCACAACCATCAGGACAGCACTGAGCGACCCAAATTCGGTTCAGTTTCCTTTGGTCCTACAAAGGAACTAGCCCAAATCAGAACACCTCCCAGATTCGAATCCTTTAAAACCCTGTTTGCCGATATCGCTGAAAACGTAGTGCCTACAGTAGTTCAGGTTATTCCTACTAAAATCGATACTGTTGTTTTTTCCAATAACCCGTTTTATCAGTTTTTTGGCGATCCATTTGGACTCAATGAATTCTTCGGCCAACCAAAGCATCCTCAACACCGCCCTCCTGTTGAAAAGCGTCAATACAGACAGCAAGGCCTGGGATCAGGTGTAATTGTCAGTAAGGAAGGATACATACTGACCAATTATCATGTGGTTGACGGCGCAGATGAAATCGAAGTGAAAACCTCTGACAACCGTTCCTTTCAGGCGCAAATTATTGGTGTAGATTCTTTATCCGATGTAGCAGTAATTAAGATAAAAGAGAATGTTGATAACCTTCCTGTAGCGTATCTGGGAGATTCAGATAAACTTCGTCCTGGTGATTGGGCTGTTGCAATCGGAAATCCATTCAGTCTTGCATCATCTGTGACACTGGGAATAGTGTCCGCATTAGGCCGTACCGCAAGTAATGATTTTAATACCTATCAGAATTTTATTCAAACTGATGCAGCAATAAATCCGGGCAATTCCGGAGGGGCTCTTGTTAATGTAAAAGGTGAACTAATCGGGATTAACACTATGATATACACCCAATCTGGCGGCTACATGGGAATTGGATTCGCCATTCCCATAAACATGGCCAGACGAATCATGGAAGATCTGATCTATGAGGGAAAAGTAAACAGAGGATGGCTTGGAATCTCAATTCAGGACCTGGATCCCGCTACCAGAGAGGCTTTTAATTTAGGCACAGAAATAAAAGGAGTACTGGTTGGCGACGTTTTTAAAGACCAGCCTGCAGAAAAAGCAGGTTTCAAACGGGGTGATATTATCACTTCTGTTAACAACAAAGAAATTTTGAACTCCAATCAGTTGCGAAATGTAATCGCTTCTATTCACCCTGGAGAAAAAATCCCTATCGAAATAATTCGTAATCAAAAAAGGATCATATTAAATGTCAGAGTCAGTAGCCACGACCACAAATCCTACGACTCATCAAAAAAATATGAGAAACGAACACCTGAAAATAAAAAAGAAGAAATCTCCACCAGATTGGGAATTAAGGCTGCCAATATCACTTCAGAAATCAGAAGCACTCTAAACATCAACCCTGCAGTCAAAGGTGTAATAATCATAGATGTTAATCCTGATTCTCAGGCAGCAGAAGAAGGAATCATGCCCAATGATATAATTCTGGAGATTAACAGGAAACCTATTTTAACTACTGATGATTTCAAAAGCTGCCTCAAAAGGATAAAATCCGGTCACTCCGTACTTTTTCTGCTTCAAAGAGACAATAACACCTTCTATAAGGCTTTCAAAATTCGTTAAAGCAGGCCTCGGTAATCTTCTCTTTTGGCAAATATTCTTGACTCTATTTATAATAGAACGTATCTTAGTCTAATTATCAGGCTTGTAATTTATTTTCTTAATTGGAATCAGTACATAAACTTACATTTTTATAACCAGGAGGTTTTATGAGGAAATGGGGATTGCATTTGATTGGTTTAACCGCTATAGTAGTCCTGGCAGGCTGCGGCGGAGTAAGTCAGGAAACTCTTGATCAGGCTCAAAAACGCATTGATAACCTTAAATCTCAAGGTATCCCAGATAGTATGCTCTCCATGGCAAAGGTCTACCTTGCCCAGGCTATAATTTGCAAAGATAAAGGGAAAACTCCTGAAGCTAAAAAAGCCGCAGATGAATTGGAAAAACAACTCACTGATGTGGAAAAATACTACAAAGAAAATGTCAGCAATCTCTTGCCTTCCATTGAATCTCTGAAATCTCAAATTAAATCAGCACGCAGTGAATTCAGTGCTCTTCAAGCAAAAAGAATTGACAGCATGGTCAATGTGGTCGATTCCTTTGTGAACATTAAGTTTTATCTGCAGGCAAACAACACCGCTAAGGAAATAGTAAACAGCATTCCCAAGTTCAGGGAAGATCAGAAAAAAGCAAATGAGATCATCAAAAAAATTCCTGGAGAATGGGTCTGCACTAACCATATCAAGGGTACAGAGAACAAAGAAATAAATGCCATTGAAAAGAAAATCTTTACCTTCGACAAAAAGGGCGGCGTCAAACTGGTCGAAAACAAAAAGGGACGCAGCGGCCCATTTCTCAAAGAAGATTATGAATACAGATCTGTCGGAACCTGGGATGTTCTGGGGGATACTATTTACCTGTTTGTTAATCGTTTCACTGCAGTAAGGCAAAACTTCGAAAGAATGCACAAGGAAGACAATAAATTAATCTGGAAAAAAGAAAACCATGCTCCCTACGATTCCGCAATAACCGATGGAAGCCAGGACAGAAGCATTATCTATGCTGATCTGCTGAGTGATTTTGTGCAGACAAAAAGATTTTAACCTTATTCCCTGAATAGAACTGAAAATAACGGGTATTGGATAGTTCCAATACCTTTTTTATTATCTACATTTTTTCCCATCTTCTGCTCAGAGACTTGCTTTTCTGTTTTAACTCAAAAATTACAGTGGATTATTAAGGATAACTGATAGCCTGTTGCGGTCTTGAGAAAAAAAAGGCAGTGCTTTAGCAAAAGCACTGCCGTCAAACTGGTCATTATAATCCGAATTAATCAGACAGGCAGAATATCAACTCGTTTTTTATTTCCAGTGAATCTTGAAAACTTAACAATTCCGTCAATCTTGGCGAACAGTGTATCATCGGAGCCCTTTCCGACATTATTTCCCGGATGAACTACAGTACCTTTCTGACGGACGATAATACTGCCAGCTCTTACCTTTTCTCCACCAAATTTTTTTACTCCAAGCATTTTGGGATTGCTGTCCCGCCCGTTACGGCTGCTTCCAACACCCTTCTTATGTGCCATCTTTTATTTCTCCCTGCAAATCAGATGTTGATCGAAACGATCTCAATTTTAGTGTACTGCTGACGGTGACCATTTTTGCGACGGTAGTCTTTACGGCGTTTTCTTTTGATCACCAGTACTTTTTTCGCTTTTGCATGTTCAAGAACCTTTGCAGTAACTGAAGCACCTTCCACCACTGGGGTTCCAATTTTTACATTATCACCATCGGCTGCCAGTAGGACTTTATTTATTGTAATTTCTGCCCCCTGTTCAGCATCGATAAGAGGAACACGTAACTTTGCCCCGGGTGTAGCTTTAAACTGTACACCACCTTGCTCAATAATCGAATACATGAATAACTCCTGTTTATTTTACTGGTCGGTTAATCTTTTCTGGCGCAAGTTTAATACCTGCAGTCCCTTACTGACCAGAAATCCCCGGCCCAGGGAAAAGATTTTTAAATATATATATTTACAGTGCTATAATCAAGTATCCTTTGATATTGCATTGTAGACTGGAGTAAAATTGTACTCGTCCTGATCCAACTGTTCATCTTCAACAATTGTGAAACGACATTTATGCTCTTTTTCCAGCATTTTCTTTATTTGTTCACCATCTTTAATCAGATAGGCAGCCACTGCGGGATGCACAGCCAGAGTGATTTGCGGAGCATTAAAGGTAGTCCTCCGTAAGTCCCTATCGATTCTGGCAGTAACGGTTTCGGCAGAAAAAACCCACCCCAAACCACCACAGGCATGACACACATCGGTAAAATACTCCTGTAACTCAGGACGAACTCTTTTTCTGGTAATTTCCATGAGTCCGAATTTGGAAAGTCCGGTAAAAGAAGTAGCTGTTGGATCAGCTTCTAACCCCATGCGCATCGCGTTCTCGATTTTCTTTCGATTCTCCGGATTTTGCATATCTATGAAATCCACAACGATTAACCCACCAATATCACGTAAACGAAGCTGTCGACAAATCTCTCCAGCAGCATCCAGATTGGTTTTAAAAATAGTCTCTTCCAGATTGGATTTTCCAATATTGCGGCCGGTATTGACATCTATGGCAACAAGTGCCTCTGTTTTATCGATCAAAATATAACCACCACTGCGTAACCAAACTTTTCTTTTCAAGAGCCGTTCCAGATCTTTTTCGATGTTAAATTTATCAAACAGAGGCTGTTTTTCTCTATACCTGATTACTCGATTACAAAAATCCGGATGGAGAGCTTTAAGGTATTCCTGAATCTCCTGGTAATCGTCATCCTGATCTGCATAGACCTCAGTTACCTCTTCCGAAAAAAGATCCCTGATAACACGGGTGGTTATACCCAGCTCCCGATAGACCAATTTTGGGCCACTGCCGCTCAACGCTTCATTCTGAGTGTTACGCCAGGAATCAAGCAGAAGATGAATTTCCTTAATAAACTCGGCCTCAGAAACCTTCAGTCCAATAGTCCGCACAATAAAACCCACACCGGGTGGTTTTATCTGTGCTATAAGTTTTTTTAACCTCGCACGTTTTTTCAAATCCGATGTTTTTTTGGATACACCTATGAAATCGGTATCTGGCACAAGCACCAGAAATCTTCCTGCCAGACTGATTTGTGTGGTGACTTTGGCCCCTTTGGAACCTATCGGCTCTTTGGCGACCTGAACCAGTATTTCCTGACCAATATCCAGAACTTTCTCAATTGGGATTTTGGCTATCCGTTTTCTCTTTGAGGTATCTTGTCCTATATATCGTTCCATTAAGGAATCATCTACATCAAGAAGCAGCGAAGGATCAACGTCAGAGGCATGAAGAAATGCGCATTTTTCCAGTCCGATATCCACAAAAGCTGCCTGAATACCAGGTAAAACGGAGGTCACCTTCCCTCTGTAGATATTACCCACCAATCTCAGGTGATCTGGCCGTTCCACTACAAGTTCAACCACTTTGTCGGATTCAAGCAAAGCAGCTCTTTTCTCGGTTGAGGTCGCATTAAAAAGAATTTTTTTCTGCATATATGTTTCTCTTAATTGAATTGGATATTTACAATCAATGCCAGTTTACGGTTTTTTGTTTCCTGTTCATCCTTTTTCTGATTTCCGTGAGTATATTCAAAACTCCCGGTAATGTTGTCTGTAAAAATATAAGATATATAGGGCTTAATTGAATACGAAACTTCATTTTGTTTACTCTGCCTGTTATTGGTAAATTCTGTTTTGACATCTCTGTACCCTGTTAATCCCATGGTCGTTTTGCCCCTGACAGGAATCTTCCAGCGCAAGAGATTAATCTCGGATAAGCGGCTGTTTCTTTCTATCTTGTAACTAATATCCAGCTCATGCCCCCCGGAACTGACCTGACTGCTCACCAATTTCTTGTCATAGGATTTACTTCGAGATATTCTGCTGCGATAGGAGAAATTAATAGGCCACTTTTTTATTACACCCTGTATTCCAACCAGTGGTGACATACTGAACTCCTTCGTGGTGTCAGGATCAATACCATTTTTGTGGCCACATATTCTTTTCAGATTCATATTAGAATTAAATTCCAGACTATTAAGAAAGTCCTTAATAAAAGGAAGCTTAATCAATGATGAGGTACGTAAACCAAGCGAAAAGTCCGGAAAAGTGATGGTAGTATCAAAGAAGTTTGTATCAGGGGTCACTTGAAATTTTCGACTCCAACTGATGCTTATGGGACTGATCGAGAGTTGAAATGGAACAGAAATGGAGAGTCCACTGGAAATTGAATACCTCTGATCAGTACTTCTTCTATCCTGACGATATAAATCGATACTATCACCTGCTAATGCACGATATCTCATTCCCCCCAAAACATTATCATCCATATCACCACGCAAAAAAGAACGAAAGTCTTTTCCTTTTAATCCCAACTGGTATTTAAGAAAATCCAGACCTGTACCTATTATATCTTTGTTCATGTAATTATTAATCAATCCCTGGCTTGCAGAATAGTTAAAAGAAACAGAATTGAGACTGATTGCGTTAAAGAAAGAATCGACACCAGAAAAGAATTTAGACAGTCTGGATTTTGAAGTAATATCCACCAGGTTTTTTAAAGCAGCATCTAAACTAAAAGACGCATCAAAAGAAAAGGTATTATTTACTGATGCACTAATATAGCCTGATGTATCTGAAATGTAGCTCACAATATTACCCTGATAATCGGAAGAATAGTCTGCAGAGGTGTTAAGCCAGTCGAAAATATCAGGCGAAATATTTATCTTTGCATTCTGAGTACGATATTTTTCTCCCTCCAGAATAAGATATTGTCGTGCAAATGCAGAATTACCTTTGTAAAGACTGAACACATTATCGACCATCTCATGTCCACTGCTGCTTGCATATTTTTGAAGGTCTCTGGAAATGTTCAAGGAATAATTGAGTTCCAAAAGAGGCGCGATAGGAGAATAGAGAAAATTCAATCCATGCTTAACATCAAAGGTATGTCTGGCGCTTGATGTTTTTCGTTTGGTATCGGTATTGTATGATGAACTTTGATTAACATCGATAAGATCGATCTGGAAATTCTCAGGCAATAAGGAGAACTGATAATCACTTAACTTAGAAGGTCCTTTGGATTCAAAGGGACGCCAGGATGTCCATGAAGGAGGATCGTCAGGGGTAAGATTATATTTAAGATTACCAGAATATGTTTTGGATTTATTGGTAATTTTAAAGTCTTCGTCCCATATGTTCGATGGTCCCTGTCGATTAACACTACTGTTTGTATTATATCTGAAACCTCCCGAAATCCTGTCCAATGTCAGATTGAGCAAAGGATTATCGTTTTTCTTTTCTTTATCAAAATTAATATAAGAAGAGATGCTGGTATTTTTCTGCTGATAATGTCTGGATAAAGACTCTTTATCGGTAAGTAGCTCCCATACGTTATCAGGTCGGCCATTTTCATCAGTAAGCACAACATCACTGTTACTTTTAACTTGCGGACGGATAACTGAACTGTTGTAATTTCCCCCAACCGGTAGAGAAAACCCCCAGTCTTGGGGAAGAAACTTATTAAGATTCATTGATGAACTGAAACTGGTGGAAAGCCCGGAATTCTGCCTTTGTATCGTGTTATCAGTCATCTTTCTGAAATCGCCATCTGTAAAAGTCAGGTTTCCTGTCATATTTATAAAATCAGCCCATTGGGTATTAAAGTTCGCTCTGATCGCCCTTCCACTCAATCGGTTTATCCCCCTTACCTTCATCTCATTTACCCAAATCTCACCAGAGGAGTTTTTCGGATTTATGTCATCTTCATCACGAACAATACCAATACCCAACCATTGGATTCTGGAAAAGTTAGGTTGCCGCTGAGCAGCCTTGGAAACCACCCGCAAAAAAGCTTTTCCGTATTGAGTGGAAATTTCAATAGGACCAGCTTCGATAGGGATAGTATCAGAATACATCACCATGAAACTGTCCTTAAGCGCAGCGATTTTTCTCAAATCAATCTTCACTTCCTGCCACCCCGAATAAATATCGCTTCGATATTCATAATAGGTAGAATCATCAGAGCCGAATCTGAAAACAAAATGAACTTTTTGATCGTATAAGGGCACTCCTTTTGCTGTGCTACCATCAGGATTTCTGCCATAAAGCGCAAGACTCAATTGCTCATAAGCTGAAATGTTTATCTGATGGTAATTATGTGACTTGGTTACAAGTGCAGTTTCTCCAGGTTTAATGTTTTTAAAATTCAATCTAAGAGATGATTCCTGCTCTTCTTCATCGTTATCGTCCCTTTCCACCAGTACCAGTGGTTCATTGGTTACCTCTCTTCTGTAAAAATTGTCTTCCCTGTTATTAATTGCGCTAGCCTCGATTTTGGTTCCTATCGTATCGTACATAGGCAACCATTGACTACCTACGAACTGCATATCAGAAAAAACAAGCTGGTGTTCCACATTAAGAGCAGAACTGTCAAAACCAGTCCATATAAGCCTTACCATCTCTATATTTTTCCAGCTTGGATTACCAAGTGAATCACGAATATTATAATCTTTGATTACTTCTTTAAGCGGTATACGATATTTTCTCCAGCCATTTTCATATTTAACATTGGCATTTTTATCGATAATTGGTGCATTGCCATCACTCAGGTCAATGGTGTATTGGAAATAGCTCTCGTTTTTATGTGTATAAACGATATAATCATAGTTGATATCTTCAGAAGTAAGCTTCGAATCTCCCTGTCTGCGATTTGAATATCTCCTGTTATTTATATCACCGTCTTTATCATAGTATTTTTTGAAGTTATCACGCCCCGGATCTTCCCGGTCTGCTCCCAGTAAAGGATTGCCATAGTGTAAAGTATCCCATTGCTGCTTCAATCCTGGTATAAGGTAGTATTCCAGAGAATCTACACCAATAGTATCAAGTCCATTATCCCGTTTCGAATCAACTTTATCAGGATTATTAATCAATGTGGGATCTTCAGTATCTTCAACCTTATTGGGTGGCCCCCCATTAACAGAAATGTCCTCCCTCATGGTCCCCATCTGTATGAGGAGTTTTCCTTTTCCCTGAAACCCACCGGAAGCAGATACGATAAACTCAAAATACTGCTCTTCAGTCTTATCCTTTAAATTCACTGGAACCATTATCCCCGCCCAGGTGTTATAGTATCTATGATTATAACTGGGGGCAGGTGATGGGACACAATGCAGCCTGAGCACACTTTCATAATCATCTGCATTAGTGGTTGCCACAGTAGTAGCAAGATCTTTTATATCACGAATCTTAACACGATATTGATGATCCTCCTCTCTGGGAGTAAACCAGTAAAAATCCCAGGCAGGAGGATAACGATGCAATGAATCAGGAGTCAGAGAATCAAAAAATGGCGGACTGGCCTGATACCATCCTTTTGCATCTGTAGGTAAAGTAGAATACAGTTTGCTATCCTCAAAATCTTCGACATATGCTTCACCCTCGGGGTTTGGATTCATAAAAGATCTGGCATATTCTATGTCCAGAACCATTTTGGATTCTGCAGTGGTATTAATCAGGGGTATTTTATTTATAAGGCTGGTCATCCATTCCGGATTAAGATCGATTCTGATGTTAAAATCAAGCAGACCTTTATTATATGGCTCCTGCTCAAGCTGTGGAATTTTGTCATTTACCTTAACATTTTGATAAAGGAAACTCAATCCAGCAAACGATCCATCACTGATAAATGGCAGTTTTAATTCTCCTCTGGTCCCGAAAAACACTTTTTTTTCGGGCACAAACATAGCCTCTCTCTGATATTCCACAGTGATTTTCTCAGCATTCCTGGCTTGTGGAGAGACTAGTTCCAAATCTCCGGAACTATAATCTAATATATAATCAACATTTCTCTGTAATATCACACCATCTGCCTTAACAACCTCTCCCTCCATCACCCCCCAACCCAAAGCAAATTGTGTCTGCTTAGCAGAGCTAGTTGTGTAAATTCTGTAATAAGGGTTATAATTTTCCCGATGCAGCACTTCCTTACTGCATTTATAAATACTGGAATCCTGGTACTTACCAAGTGCAGGATTTCTGAATGGTTCATTGCCGAAAAAAGATGTATCAAAGGGAGGAAAAATAAGATAACCATTGGTTTTATCGAAGATATGGGGTTTGTCCACTGACATCTGGCCGTCTACAGATATCCCCAGAACATCGCTGAATTTTACACTGTTTTCGTTTTCTTCCCTCTCATTGTCATCGTCGATAGTCTTCTGTACGATCCTGAATTTGGAATCGGTCAGATTGATTGCATCCAGTTCATACACATTTCTCCACATCAGATAAAAGCGTGAAGTGTCAAGATCGGCACCAGCTGAATCGATTGGATCTTTGGGCTTAAGAACCCAGAGATTCCAGATTGTATCTTTTTCAGTGCTGATTATTCTACCTTTGTTAAAAGAAGGATCTCTGGTTCTGAGGAAAATAGCAATAAAGCAGTTGCTTATGTCAGGAGTATCCGCAAAGCGTATCCATCCCTCGGTTTCGTTTAGATAATAATGACGATCTCTATAGAGCCGCACAAATCCCTGCCGCTGAGCATCGTTCTCCAAAGTGGCAGTATCAATTAACATATCACCGGATTTCACACTTCTCCATACAATCAAAGTATCCACCTCGGGAATGACAGCAGGTTTGGCACCATTTACAGCATATTTGCGGTTATATAGTCTTCGATACCTGTTATCAAGAAAGAAATATTTATTGGGGATATAATCCTCTTCTGTTAAAACCCGTTCTTCGCTTCCCTGATTAGGAGAAAAAGTGGACTTTACCGCTTCACCCCGTTCATGGCTAATAACAGAAGTAAGCGAAAGCGGACCCAGTTGGGAACGAACCTTAATACCAAAAAGACCTTCATTACTCTCAGAATATCCGGATAATTCAGTCCCCGGCATCTGAAAACCAGTCCACCCCGCAACCACCTCCTGAATAATCTCATCTTCCAGCTCTCCGGGTGTAGACTCTTTATAATGAATTTTAAAATTCTTAAATACATCTGATACGGCAAATTCATTCTGATTATCTGCACTGATATTGATGGAAATCAGCCGACCAATACTTCCGCTGATACTAAACTGATAATCAACCTGAAAATCAAAACCGGTATTGGACTCATGGTCTGTATCTACAGATGATTCCACATAAGTTGAATTATCAAAGCCCATCCTGATAGTAAGCGAACCATTGATACTTAACTTTGGAGGATCTGTACCAATGAGCCGCTGTGCCCATGAAGGATAATGGACCGGCATCTCCCATTGGAATTTCATCACAGATTGTTTAGAAACAGCAGCATCATTCCTGGAAACCGAAATTCCACCTTTCCAGCCCTTTAAAAGAGCATAATTTCTTCTGGCCAGCAGATAATCGCTTAACTCTTTGTAATGGTACTCCCAGAGCCTGAACCCCAGATCATCATAACGTCTGAAAGTAATCTGACGCTTCTCAAAATCAATAATTGCGGTGTCTTTAAATACGTTCTCTTTGAATTCCAGTTTTAGTATTACCGGATTTTCTGAAGTTAGCGCAGAAGGGGCAAAAGGCTCCTCATCAAGCGGATGAAAACCTTCAATTCTGGGCGACTCATACTTTAGCCCCTGCCCAGAAGCCGAAAAAAACAAGACGCAAAAAAGTATAAATGGTAAAGAGCTATATTTACACAATTTAGCGTTTGCTCCTCTTCTGGACCTCTTTTAAACTATCACCGGATCGATCTGGCAAATCGGAACAACATCGAAAACCTACTGGATTATGTTGGTTTTCAGGAAAATAACTGTACCTTTTTTCAAAACATCCACTCTGGGGTCCGCTCTCCCAGAACCCTCCCATCACATAATAAAACTGTCGATTAGCTGCTGCTCTGGTGCTGGTCCATTCCAAAAGACTTCCTGACATGTCATAAACGCCAAAAAAGCTCCTGCATTCAGGCCTGCTCCCGGAGATGGAAACTTTCTTATCGTGAGTTGCACAGGCATAACGTTCATATACCTGTCCGTAAGGATAAGACCAGGAGTGTGGTCCGCTACAGGCTAACATCCACTCTTCAGATGTACATAACCGTTTCCCAACCGAATAACACGAATCCATAGCCTGATATAATGATATATAGGATTTAGGAATAACACCTTTCTGGTTAGGCCACTCATAACGGTCAATACAAAATTCAGAACCTCCAAATTTTACCATCTCCATTCCAGGTAAACAGGGGGACTCTTTATCAGAAACTTCAATTTCGTAATACTCCTCCCTCATCTCCATCTGTAAACCGCAGGAATCGGTTGCTTTATACTGTAAAGTAGATGTTGAATCGATAATTATTTTTTCCCCCGAATAGCTAACCCACTGTTCATCCCCGAGAAAGCGATAAAAAATATTACATTCCTTACTGGAAACCATAGTAACTGAAACCGCTTTTCGATGAAGTCCTCCAGAGGGTTCCGGATAAACCCAGAGTGCAACTGTATCCTCAGCACACAAATCTACCACAGAATCGACCGAATCAGAACTATCTTCAGCAGTTGTGCTGTCCCCCTTTACTGAGTCCTGTTGCACCACTGTATCAGTTGTCTTAACCGAAGTAACACTTTTTCGCTTTGTCCTGACTCTTTCCAAAGAATCAAGACGTGCCTGCAGAGAAGACAATGAATCCTGCTGTCTGGAACTATCCACAACAAAATTGTCTACAGCAACTTCGCCCGTATCCTTAATGGTATCAATTACAGAAATTACAGAATCCGAAACTGAGGCTATATCGGTTTTTCCCCTCTGAGATCTCTGAACAAACAAAAAACGTAACAATAAGAGCAGCAATAATAATAGCAGAAGCAAAATCACATATTTGACACGATTTTTCCGGGGTTTCTCAGATGGGTCATTTAAACGCTTTTGCACTATACCGCTACCAGTTACTGTTTCCTGAAAATAACTCTATCAAAAATGGTCTATTGGCAAGCTATTTTCAATAACTGAAAATACCTTCAGGAAATCTGCTGTTTCCCTTACATCATGCACCCTGAATAAACGCACTCCCCTTTTATAAGCAGAAGCAACAGTCCCCAAAGTCCCACAAAGCCTCTGCTCAACCTCTTTCCCGGTGATCATACCGACAAAAGATTTGCGTGATGTTCCAATCAGGACCTCATATCCAGTGCTGAGAAATTCTGATATATTTTGAAGCAACTCGATATTTTGCCGGGCAGTTTTTGCAAAACCAAACCCCGGATCGATCACTATTTTTTCCTTTTTAACACCAGCTTTAATAAAGCCAGCTACCGATTCCATCAGCTCACTTTTTACTTCCAGAGTCACATCTTTATAGGATACACACTGCTGCATCGTCTGCGGTGTACCCCTGCTATGCATTAGGACAACAGTACAGCCTCGCTTTGCCACCAAAGGTATCATTCGTTCATCAAAACGGCCTGCACTGATGTCATTAATCCAGGATGCCCCCGCATCAAGCACCGCTTCCGCAACCTCTGACCATGTAGTATCAACACTGACTGGCCCCTTAAAGTAATGAACCACTTTCTCTACTACAGGGAAAATTCTGTGTAATTCTTCTGATGGAGTAATCTGAGCAGCACCAGGACGGCTGGAAGCCCCTCCGATATCTATAATATCAGCCCCCTGATCGACCAGCATTAATGCATGCTCCACAGCAGCATCAACAGAATTGTGCCGGCCTCCATCATAGAAAGAATCCGGGGTAATATTTACTATTCCCATCAGGGAAAAAGACTTCCCGGTGAAACAAATTTCGTTTTGGTTTTCCATATTATTGTTCCATAAACAGATGAGGACCTCAGCCCATAAGGCCAAAGTCCTTTAAAAACACCTGAAGTATCTGCAAAGAAGAGGTTATACACTGGTTTTTTCTGGTGCTTCATCTGAAGCCACATCATCCAGTACTGGTGAGACCGCAGGTTTAGCCTCAACGGTTACTGCACTGGTTTGCCGAATGTAGGTTCGGCTCTTTTTGGTAGTTTGAAGTGTATCACCATTAATAACTTTCATTATCTCTTCACGGTCCAGAAGTTCGTGTTCAAGCAAAGCCTGAGCTAACCTTTCAAGCTGCTCCCTGTGAGCACTCAAAATATTCTTAGCACGCTGTAGCTGTTCCTCGATCATCCTTCGCATCAGAGAATCGATCGCCTCTGCAGTCTTATCGGAATAATCCCGATGACGAGAGATTTCCCTTCCCAGAAAAATCTGCTCATCTTTTTCACCGTAACTTATTGGTCCAAGCTCCTCGGTCATTCCATAGTCACAGATAAGTTTCCTGATTAAACTGGTAGCCTGCTTAATATCACTGGCAGCACCGGTCGTCTGATGATTAAAAACCATCTCCTCAGCCACCCGGCCACCCAGCATTATACATATCCTGTCAAGAATATACTGTTTTGTATAGCTGTGCTTGTCTTCCCAGGGAAGAGAGAAAGTGACACCCAGAGCACGTCCCCGGGGAATGATAGTGACCTTGTGCAATGGATCAGCCTCTTCGCAATAGATATTACATATCGCATGTCCTGCTTCATGATAGGCGGTCAGTGTTTTTTCTTTATCCGAAAGAACCATGCTCTTACGTTCAGCACCCATCATCACTTTGTCTTTTGCTTCTTCGAAATCAAGCATAGTCACCACGTCCTGACCGAATCTGGCTGCCATAAGTGCCGCCTCATTGACCAGATTTGCAAGATCGGCACCTACAAAACCTGGAGTACCACGGGCGATAGTATGTAATTCCACATCAGGTGACAGAGGAATATTTTTGGTATGCACTTTAAGGATTCCCTCACGTCCCTTCACGTCCGGTATATCAACCACAATCTGACGATCAAAACGTCCAGGCCGCAAAAGCGCAGGATCCAGAACGTCGGGACGGTTAGTAGCAGCAATAAGTATAACACCAGAATTCACCTCAAAGCCATCCATCTCCACAAGCATCTGGTTTAAAGTCTGTTCACGCTCGTCATGACCACCTCCCAATCCAGCACCCCGCTGACGTCCCACAGCATCAATTTCATCTATGAAAATGATACAGGGTGAATTGCGTTTCGCTGTTTCGAAAAGATCTCTGACCCGTGAAGCACCTACCCCTACAAACATCTCCACGAAATCCGATCCGCTCATTGAAAGAAAAGGTACCCCTGCTTCCCCGGCAACACATCGTGCCAGAAGGGTTTTACCGGTTCCTGGAGGCCCCAAAAGCAATACTCCTTTAGGAATTTTTCCCCCCAGACGTTTGAACTTTTTGGGATCTTTAAGAAAGTCGATAATCTCCTGAAGCTCCATTTTTGCCTCTTCCACACCTGCTGCATCGGCAAAAGTGATCTGAGGACGATCCATGGCATGAAGCTTCGCCCGGCTCTTGCCAAACGAGAAGACTCCCTTCTGCCCTGCCTGCATCTGCCTGATCATAAAAAGCCAGAAAAGGATCATCAATGCCCAGGGAAGTATGCTTATCATAACATCTCCCCAGTTCATCTTCTCCTGTTCAAAAGTATACTGTAATCCAGCTTTTTCCCATGAAGCGAGCATTTCTGAATCAACAAACGGAAGATTTACCACAAAGTTTTTGTTTAAAGGAACATTCTTTTTCAGGGTTTCAATTTTAAGAAGAGATGAGGGATCTTCCAGCTCTCCATAAAAAACCGCCCTGTTTAATCCTTTCTGTACTACATTAGCCTCTACAATTTTTATCTCAGGATTTGCCAAAACCTCCTGAAACTGACTGTAAGTTAGCTT